>JAJRXH010000391.1 GCA_024276395.1 archaeon | reverse complement strand
TTCTCGTGGGTGAAATAGATTCTAAGTACTGCGTTGTTCATTTGGTTCAAGCGGTACCCGGTATAATTGGAAAGGAAGCTGAGGTAGAATTTTTCCCAGAGAATTATGAGATTTTTGAGAAAGATTTTAGTCCATATTGGATTGTGGGATGGTATCATTCGCACCCTGGATATGGGTTATTTCTCTCCTCCACGGATGTCTGGACACACGCTAATGGGTTTCAGTGCCACAATTCGCTGAGCGTGGCAATTGTCGTGGATCATACGAGACCTTCAACGAGTAATATGGCAGCTTTTCAAGTAGATAGTCAAAAAGAACTTGGAAAAGTGACTTACGTGCAAGTTCCCTTGAGCGTGCAATATGAAGATGATTTAGAAGGAGATCAAGATCGTGAATGGTGATGGATTAATTACCATGTTAGATCAACTTGCTTTAGTGTTCTCCTTGGTAATTTTGGGCAAAGCCGCACTGGATGATTGGAGAACCCGTGAAATTAGTGATAAACTCTGGATTTCTTACTTGTTTCTTTCCTTACCCTATTGGATTTTGAGACTCGCCCTTCTCTATCTCGATGGTACCTCCACTAGCACCTTTTTGATTTTGTTAATGGTTACGAATCTGGTCATGGCCATCATCACCGCTTTAGGTCTTGGTCTATCAGGAATGTGGGGCGGTGGTGATGTGAAGGGTTTTATGGTGATGGGTCTTGCCGTGTCGTCATTGCCATTCTTACTACTTGATCCAACCTCTTTGGTCCACGAAGTGAACTCCTTGATTCCACCTTCTTTTACCATCCTAGCTAACGCCTACTTTCTTCTTTTCCCGTTACCTTTTTTGATCTTAGCACGTAACCTTGTTAAACGACGGAACGAATCACATCGTTTTGATTTTCCCCTGGGAACTTCTTTTTTGAAAAAAATAGCTTTATTATTTCTTGCAAGTCCTTATCATCTTTCAGAATTAAAACGATGGCATTACTGGCATTATGAACTGATGGAATTACCGATGGCAGTTCGTGATTGGTTAGATAATCAAGCTGATCATTTTTTAGAGAATGGTGATGATGAGGAAAATCTCAAGCGGATGGAAGAAAGTCTTGAGGCGGCACTTAATCAGGGGATGACAAGATGGATTATTTCTTTTCGAATTGGACTATTAGATCCAGATGTCGATGTAGTTGTCAAGAAAAAAGTACTTGAGTTTGCTAAACAACAAGGAAAACCGATTATTTGGGCACAACGTTCGATTCCTTTTATGGTCTTCTTGTTCATTGGACTGTTCATTGCTACTTTGTTTGGTAACCTTCTCGTATTCGTCCTCATTGGTTCGTGATTTTGAAGGCAAGAGGTGATGCTGGAGGTTCCTTAAAAGAAGCTTTTAAGATGGTCTCCTTCATGCTGTTTCTTAGAATAGCTGACCATGTTGTGGGGTCTCTTTTTCCGTGAACGACCCTTGTTTTTAGCATGGTTCGCTTTGGAGGAACAAGATATGGCAATGGGAGAAAATTTGGCTCGTGGTTTTTTTCAAGATGTTACGGGGTTCATTGGCAAGTACGTGACCATCGTTCTTGATGATAAGACCACAATTTACGGTAAGTTGAAGCGTTTTCATCCCGAGACGCATAGCTGCATTCTGAACGATGCCAGCAAGGAAGGATCAACAGAAAAAATACCTCAAATACTCATTCCAGGAAGAATCATTCGAGAAATCACGTTGGCTGAGCCCCCCTTCGATATTGAAGGATTGTTCAAGGAAATTGAAAGTTACTTTCCACAGCAAGGAACTGTTGTTTTTCATCCCCATCTTGGCATCATTGAAATAATGGGAAGAGTCAAGGTTACAGAAAACGGTGTAGACGGTGACCCTAATTCGGCCTTGACACGTCGCGTGAAGCAAATATATGATGAATTCGTGAGAAAACAAAAAGAAAAAGGATATGCAAAGCCAAGATGAAGAATGACAAGAAGTAGTAGGGGAAGAATAAATGAAATTTCAAGCAGTGGTAACAAAAATTGAGATCGATGAGTACACGGATCGTCAAATGATTTATTTTAGCATCGAAGACCATCCCATTTCTGGTTATCTTGAGCTTCCCATGAGCGTGTGCACTCTGCCCAAGAACCAGCGTAATTTTGAGATGGAATTGATTCCCGTGCCAGATAAAACATATTCAGCTCGCTGGGAGGTACCAGTTGAAGGGCTTGATTATTCAACTGCGAAAATCGTGTTTAATACAATATTATATGAAATAGGGCGAACTGGAAAGCAGTTGAGGGCAAGGTTTTCTGCTGGGGGATTTCAATTTCGTCTAGTTACGGAAGAAGAAAATTTTCCGTTCGAATTGGAGCGAGGTATATATTACAAGCTCATCGTGCGCTAGACCTAGTGAACAGTAGAAATGGTGACGTGATTCATGAAACGAGTAATTCTCAGAAATCAATGGAAAAAAACATTCCTTTGCGGATTGATAATTGGATTATTCGTGCTGCTGGCATTGGAGCATGTGCCAACAGCTAGTGCAAGACTTAGCATTCCCCTAAAGACGGCAGCAATTAATCAGCAACTACAAAAAGGCGAGTTTCCCGAACTTTCAGTAGTCAAGCACGTGGACAAAAATCAGACGAAACTTGGAGGTTCCTTTACCATCACCATTCGCATCGTGAATTATAGCAATAAGACAGCCTTTAACGTTAGTGTGACTGAGCCAATGTTTCCTAGTTGGGCATTCGATATGATAGGGTCCAGCGAGTATCATTATGACCGAATCGAACCAGGGGTTGAACAGCTCATTACTTACGTGCTGATTAGCAAGACCTCAGGAAACTTCACTCTTGAACCGACTGTTGTTACTTACGTGGATACCAGAGACGTTACCGTGCAACACACGTTTACAGCCGTGTCAAACATCGTGGATCTTACCGTTCTTCCCAAGGGACCCAACATCCCTGGAAAATTTCAAGCTTTGTTTGAATCTGTGATGTTATTCCTGCTCATCTTTGTGGGAATCGGAGTAGTTCGATTAATCTTTCTGAAAAGATCAGTTGGTGCTGGAGTTTCGTGAAACATCAGGCTAAAAAAGGATTTTTTAGTTCTTCTTCATTCCATTCATTATTTTTCATTTTGATAGTTAGTTAGGGGTTTCTATTATTAGATGCTTGATTTGTTGTGTCGTCATTATCGAATAGTCTTTTGCTCTTGTTCTTTCGTGCTATTGGCCTCATTCAGATATTAGATGCTGCCACTCTGCTGGTATAGTCATATTTCGTGGTCATCAATGAAGTAGCTTTGGCCCATGACTCATTTGTTTGACTAATTTAAGGAGTGCTGCGAGTCATTCTTTGTACAATTCATCTCCTAATGCTAGCAAGGCCTCGATTCCTTGGATTTCCTGCTCAAACAAGGGAATTTGTACTATTTCAAAATCGTCTTGGTAGAGAAAAAGAAGCCGTTCTAAGGCTTTCTGTTGGTTTTCATATCTTCGTGAGCAGTACACGCAGTTCGGGTTTTCTGGACTGATTTGATTCACGTAAATCTGATTTACGGACATGTCATGTGCCATTAATGAGCGAATGAGACGCTCGGTTTCCCAAAGTGCCATCAAGGTAGGGATGGTGACGACGACAAACTCAGCATTTTTGGGATCTGTTAGGAATTCTCGGGCCCAGAGAACCTGGTCACGCATTATCTCGAGTTGTGAAAAAGCTTGATCTTCAAGATCTTGTGCATCACTTCCCCCGCTGAACATTCTCTTGAAGATGCCGAGTGTCCTTCCAAGTCGGTGACGCATCTTGATCATCTTGTACAGCCAACTATCTAATAATTCTGGTAGGCTCAATAACTTTAGGGTATGCCCAGTGGGTGCGGTATCATAAATGATGAGATCAAAGTCAGTCGTGTTTAGAAACTCTAACATCTTGAAAAAAGACACGGCTTCATCAGATCCTGGTAAGGTGAGGTCAGAGACATCTTCTCCAATGAATTCAGTGATGAGGTCATTTTCTCCCATCTGAGCCTGCAGAATGGAACCATACTCAGTTACTGCGGCTTCAGCATCAATCTCGATGCCAAATAATCCAGGAATTTCGGGTATTGGTGTTATTTCGTCACCAGATAGTACTTTTCCTAGTGAGTCTGCTAATGAATGTGCTGGGTCTGTTGAAACGATTAGCGTTTTCTTATTTAATCGCCTGGCTGCCCAAACTGCCGTGGCAGAGGCCATGGTTGTTTTCCCTACTCCTCCTTTACCACCGAAAAATATCACTCGTCTTTCAAACATTGGATGGGTCAATGATCATTCTCCTCCCAAAAGGATGGTTATAGTTTGTTTTTCATCCTATTTATCATCAACTTTGTCTGGTGTAATCATAATGAACGTCCTTGCATGACACCATTGTATAAAAAGAAGGAAAAGAGGACAGTTCATCAACGCCATCTTGCACGTTCTAATTTTTCTTTTTCCTTGATGTGTTTTTTTATCTTCTTATAATGATCTGCACACAGTCGTATTTTTGTTTCTTTTGGCTTATGGATGGCTTTTAATCCTTCTTTCTTTAGTGCAAATTCGGTTTTGGCTAAAGAAACCGTTCTTTTTGTTTCGTTCTCACATCCTTCAATGGAACAAGCTTTTTTCTCTGGCATTCGATGTTCCTCCAATTTTCTTTCCTTGAATTTAAAGTGGCCTTAGAATGACTCGGTCAGCCTTAGCTTCATACCAGAACCTGGATTTTTCTCCATGACTTAGTGCTCCGCCTAGTTTGAGAACCTCGAGAATAGGTTTGGTTTCATTTTCCTCGTTCTCAATAACTTTGAGACGGATGACAACGTCCATGTAATGTTCGACCATTTTAACAATTTCTGGTGGGTGAACGTCCCAGTGCAAGGTGAAAAGCACGTTGGACTTGCTCTTCTTATCTTCAGAAAGTTTATTATGTAACACGGGCAAGGCTTTTCGTTGTTCTCCAGAGACCAGTAACACTGTAGTTAACGAATCAAATACGCCACGGATTATTCCTTGCTTGGGTACATGGCTTAATGATCGTCGGATGGTATCAGTAATGAGTCGTGGCTGAGTGAGGTCAGTGATGATTTGTTCAGAGGTAGTTACCGTGATGCCACCCAGTTCTCGTGATTCCGTGAAGGAAGAAGAAAAAGCATCGATGAAGACGAGTCTTCTCGTCTCAAATGCCACGTCACTTATTCCAAAGGGTGGCATCTGCACGATGTAGTGTTCAAAATCATGTTCGGTAGAGACAATGTAACCGAATTCGCCTAATCGTAATCCTTCAGCTAGGTATGATAGTAGCAAGGGATCTGAATTTACGCCGACTTCATCTTCAATCAAGATGGTCGTGCCGTTGGGGAAACCTCCGCCGAGTACGGCATCTAATTGGGGTATTCCAAATCTGGTCATGGATGATGTGTCAAAACTCGACATACGTGTTCACCTATGAGGGTTTCATCTTTTCGCTTTCATGTTCTCATCATTTCTTTCAATTAAAAATGACGCGCTTTTTTGTCACGTGAGGGTTTCATCTTCATTTTTGTGACGTCATCGTTCCATTAGATGTGCACACTAGCTAGGTTGATTTCAAGATTTATCTGCCTTTTTTTCTTGAGAGCAAGTGATTAAAGGATTAATTTACTCGTGACGATTTTCATCGCGTGTTTTTAACTAAGATAAATTAGGGGAATGGCGACAACTTTTCTCGGTATTTTCTTTTTGTTTATGTCAGATGATAACCTTATTAAGGTATGCTTAACTACTTGTTCTTGAAAAACTTTATGATTTGGCGGTGATGAAGATGCCTTCAATGAAGGTAGATCTGGTGTTAAATACAGTTAAAGATGAAATATTTGAAGAACGAGAGGGTGTTGTCTTGTACAAGTCAGCACATCGAAAATTGAAGCAACTTTTGGAGCTCCATCCTGGGAAGAGACTCCGAATAGCTTTAGAAGCAGGTGGTTGTGCTGGGTTGAGTTATGCAGCAAAATTAGATGATCCAATGCCTAGTGATCGGAGATTACAATTTGGAGACGGCGTGGAAATTATCATTGACACGACGCCACGTTTTCCTAGTCAAACTGATCCTAGCAAGCTATATTCCGATTGGGATTTCTTGAAGGGGCTTCACATCAAGTATCAAGAGGGAATTCTAAGTTCGAGTTTCATGATGGATAATCCTAATGCACAAAGAGGCTGCGCCTGCGGCATTTCATTCAAGCCTACCGATTATGGCGGTAAGCCAGAGAGCTGCAAGACGTGAGAAAAATGTGCTTGTAAAGGCACTTGAGACTCTCTTGGGGTCAATGCTCGTTAGCATTCGAAGGGGATGGGAGTTTTCAATAACTGTGATCTTTTCCAAGTAATTGGAAGGAAACGCTTTTTGCTCGCTATGGAAGGAAACGCTTTTTGCTCGCTAATTAGTCGAGGTTGGAGCTTTTTCGATGGTTACAATGATTTCATTAAAACCTTTACTGGCGCATGTTTTTCATTATTTTTTTCCACCAAATATTTTTTAAGTTACTGGCTGAATGGATGTTGGATGTTCATTGACAGCTTGGTAAAGTGAAATTAAGATGAAAGAATTGTCCGAAAAGGAATCAGAAGTTCTTATCCACGCTGGAGAGGTCATTCTAGGGGTATCAAGAGAAAAATTAGAAGAACGATATATCGAGGAAATTGATAGTTATCTTGTTGGTTTGCCACCATGGATTAAAAGCCAAATTCACCTGTTGTTACGAATGTTCAATCTTCGTCTTACTTCATTTTTTCTGATGCTAAAATTCGAGCCCTTTACTAAGATGAATTTGCAAGAAAAGCAGCGTTTCATTGAGAAATGGGCTTATAGTCGCATTCCTTTATTACGAAGCGGAATGACCGGATTAAAGTCCTTGTGTGCATGGGGTTATTATTCTCAAGAGGAACATTGGAAGGATTTTGATTTTCCAGGGCCACCACTCGGACAAGAGGACAAAGTTCCCACGTTATTATATGGAAAACAGCCATGGAAACCTCCAACATAAAATGAAGAAAGAAAGGGTGAACAAGCAAGGGAAAATGGTTTCATGTTAAACTGATTTATCTGAGTGAGAGTGTGAGAAATGCCCATCATTGAGCCTAAGCAAGTTAAGGAAGATTTGAAATTAGATGCAGATTTTTGCATCATTGGTTCCGGTGCTGGTGGTGCCATATCTGCAGCAAAATTATCAGAAAAGGGATATTCGGTGATTGTTCTTGAGGAAGGGCCTTTTGTTGGTAGAGAAACTTTTGATCAGAACGAGACTCGATTGCTCAAGTTATTATATAGGTTTCAAGCTGCACAGACGACGGATGATGCCTCTGTCCGCATCTTGCAAGGAAGATGCCTTGGAGGATCAACGACCATCAATTGGATGACTTGCTTGAGAACACCAAATGTCGTTCTTAATGAATGGGCTCGTGAATTTGGTCTAGAAGAGTACTTGCCGGAATATATGGAGAAACATTTTTCAGAAGTCGAGAAACGCTTGAACGTGCACCGGATTCCAGATGAAGAACACAGTGCCCATAATCGAATTATTCTTGAAGGTTGTAAAAATCTTGGAATACACGCCTCTTCATCTTTTAATAATTCTAAAGATTGCATAGGTTGTGGTTATTGTGGGTTGGGTTGTAGTTACGACTCAAAAATGGATATGAGGCTTACTTATCTTTCAGATGCGCTGAAAAAAGGGACATCGATATACAC
>JAJRXH010000390.1 GCA_024276395.1 archaeon | reverse complement strand
CTTCTGACCTTGCGTGGTAATTCCGTTTCAGAGGGATGAAGTGATTTCAGTGATGCTTTAAGATCAAGAAGCTCTTTTTGGGGTTTCATTACGAAAAATACCAGAGGAGATTCCAAGGTCCTCAAGAAGCGCGTGATGTCACGCCACTTCACGATGCTCATCGCAAACGTCGACTCATTAGCCTTAAAATAAAGATCTTCAAAAGTAACATACCCTCGTTCGATCAAGACACTCAGAATGCGATCGCTAATGATCCCTAATCCTTTCAATGGTGTTCCATTTCTTAAATTTCCTAACTGAGAGCGCAACTTGCAAATGGCATCTTCTTCAACATTGAGAAGCTTTGCCAATTCCGTTTCATCCCAAATGTAGATATCAATGAAACGCTTGACCCGATAGCTAGCTAACCGATCCACAACCTGCGGTTGGATGTTATCAAAAAGACACAAGGGAGACTCTAACATGTTAAGGAGGATGTCCCGTGCTTCCCTCATAACTTGTTCAATTTCTTCTGGACTGGCCCTTTTCTTTTTCCCTAGCTCTACATTAAAGTGAAGAGGTTTTCCAGATTTAAGGTCATAGTAGAGGTCAACCACGGAATATTTCTCACTAAGGATTGATTTAATGGTAGGAATTAATTTTTTCATTCTCTTCAGTCGTGATTGACCGGCCCGTGAGGTCTTTTCCAAGGATGCCAGATACTTTTGATAATTATCAACGAGTTGATCAATGAAAGGAGCAACCAAGGTCGATGGATAGAAAGATCTCCGATATCTCGACTCCACAACAGAAGACGAGATATTTTTCTTAATTTTCTGCAGCAGTTCTCGTGGTGGAGAACCTGGACCGCGTATTTCTTCAATTGGCCAAGTAAGAAATTGTCCCACGGTAGCAATGCCAAGAGCTAATAAAAATTGTGAATAACGTGAAGGAAAAGGAAGGAAACACGACGGATACTCTAACCAACGCCTCTCTTCTTGAAGCTTGGCTACTTTTTCGGGATCCTTGATGATTTCTCCGTCAATAGCATGATTATAGTAAAATTCCTCCAAGACCGTGATGCCAGCGGAGTTCAAGATGTCCGCGACCTCGCTACTCAAGCAATCAAGAGGAGTTCCATATCGTTGCTTGATTTTCGCAACTAATTCTGACGTGAGCTGTGGTGCGATTTCCAAGAGTTCTGAGGGTAATGTTTTAACAAAGTCAAAGACCGTTTCTATTTCATTTAACTGCAAGGATTTTTCAATTTCTAAATCCAACCACAAGAGATTGGTGATGTCGTGATGACCTCCGGTATTTTCTAACTTAGTAATCACATCTCGCTGGAACTTCGTAACCAGCCACCGACTGAATTTCGGTAACAAGGAAAGTTCAACATCCTCAGTAATCAAAAAGGTCGGAATGTCAAGAATTTTTCCCTTACTGACTTTCATTGGTGGTTTTACGAATTCTTTTTGGAGTTCCGCGGTCATCCAAGGTAAGATTTCTAGCGGGGTAAAGTCCATCTCATTAGACAAAAAGTCAAGAATATCTTGCTTGGAAATCCGCGCCAATGACTCGCGAATTAACTCTTCATCGGCAAGGAGTTCTTCATCAATCCGCAAAAAATTCTCAATCGATTGTACCCCTTTACTTCTCAAGCGTGAACGAATGTCACTAGTTGTCCATCGAAAGGTATCATGAAGGACTGGTTGACTTAATTCCAAGTGTCCTTGCTTCACGAGTTGATGCACCAATGACTTTTCGTACTTTAACATTGCAAGAGCCAACGCACGACTAGAAGCCAACTTGGCTACGGGAGCAATCATGTATTCTGCAACGTTGGTAATACCTAATTTCGAGAGGTCTTTTTTAACATCGTCATTCATCCAAGGAATGAGATCCAAGGAGATAGTCGCATCTTGTTGCTCTGTTTTCTTAGGTCGAGGGTAGGTTTGGATGAGCTCCCTCTTAAGCAAGTGCACCAACTTGGGGACAAGACCAGCCACGCTGAGAAGATGTTCAACAGAAGCAGCAGCAAAATCAAATCCAGAAACAATCCACCGCCTACTTAATGCCTTCAATAAGCGGGGAAATCCCAGATACGTCTCAAAATCTTTCTCCAAATCAACAGGAACGAGATCGAGGTTTGACAAGTTGGGGCTAAGTCCTTCAAAATTACCACGTATCACGCTATTTCTCTTGATATCCCGTATTTTTTCGATAGACAATCCCGTAATCCGAGCTAATTCCTTCGAATCTGTAGATAAAAATTGATATACGGTATTCAAACCAGAAGAACGCAGTTTCTTTTCAATTTCTGGATCGAGCCATTCAGGAATTCTCCATAAAGGTTTGGAAAGAGGGTACTGGCGTTTGATTATTTTTTTCTCTGCAGATGCCAAAGCCGTTTCAACGATTTCTGCTGTTAATTGCTCCGAGAGATTTATGGGAGAATTTGCATCTTCTAGCATCACCCGAAGATGGCTAATGACCGCTCGTGCCGCGCTCAAGTACATGCTCTGTCGTTCACGTTCTCTCCGTTCTCTCTTGATTCGGCCAACATGACGCTTCAGTTCACGGAGAAGAACGTTCAGTACTCGGCGAATTTCAGCACGAATTTCTGGGACATCCGCTATGTACTCCTTGCTTGTTTCTGGAAAGGGAATTTTAGTTGATACAATTGAGACGACGATGGCAATGCTATCACGATCTGGGTTCACGCCATACTTGGACCAATCGATATCTTCCTTAATGACCTTGGTAATGACATCTTCTCCCTGGCCAAAGAGCAAGGGAATTCGATTAGCAAAACGATAAATCTTTGGACCTTTAGTTTTTCGCGCGTGATCGGCAAGCACACTACCACCATAGGCAACTGCTGCTTCAACAATGAAAGGATGACCAGAATAGGCACGTGGTTCACCTTGTTCCGATACTACAAAATCTGGATCTAACTCCTTACGAACTCCCCACTCTAAATTTTTGGCACCCAAGGGACTAAGAGAATCCGCTTTTGGCTTCGTGAAACGAAAGCCAACCGATTCGGTCACTCTCTTTTTATCTTCTGATTTCCGTTTCGTCCTTCGTTCCGGAGGACGAAAGCCCTCGTGGACAATGCGCCTGATCTCAGAAGCTTTCAACTTTTTGGGATCCTTTTCTGGATCAATATTCACGTATTCCAAGAATTTTAGCACGTTTCTAGAATTAAATCCTTGAAAGTGTTTCAACAAGAAGGTTTTCATATCTGTAGTGCGAGTAGCGGCAACTTCACGCTTGAATTGAGTGATGTCACACCCCCAGGGATGAATTTTCCCCAGCTTGGGATATGGCGGCATATCGTCAACGACTCGTTCATAAATAACTGGATGATCTTCTCCCGGATAATGAATGATAAATCGTGCATAAGGAGTAATCATTGCTAATTGATGAAAGTATTCTCTCACGTATCGACTAGCCAAGTTCCAATTACCAGTAAAGGTTACTTCTACCTCTGTTCCAGAGTGTGGTAGTGCACGTGCATCATCTGGACCCCAAATTTCATGAGTAACAATTATGGGCTCGTTTTTTCCCAAATCTATTAATAATTCATAATAGGAGGTTGTTTCTTCGTTTAAGTATCTACTCGTCACCTTTATGGGTAAATCAACTGTTGACATGGCATAAATAAGCACCATCTTTGCACCAAGTCCAAATCGACCTCTTGTTTGACGCGCTCCATAATTGGACCCAGTCAAAACTCTACCAAATAGCATCGGAATGAGATCATTAGGCACACCACTCCCATTATCACGGACACGAAGACGCAAGAAATCAACTTTTTTATCTAATCGTTCCAAAGATTGAATTCCTAATAATGATTGGATCTCATCCATTGAGACTCGTTCAATGTACACTTCGACATCTGGTAATCTTCCTATTTTCTCAGCGGCATCCAGGGCATTTTCAACAAGTTCACGAATTGAAGTGAATACTGAGCGCATGGGATTATCAAAACCGGCAATGGCCTTATTCTCCTGGAAAAAGTCTGCAACAGATCGCTTTTGGACTTGTTCATCAGGTGCCTCTATTACGGTGCTCGATTCGGGATTCATGATGCTCTACCTTTTTCAAATCTGACATCAGGCGAGGGATCTCATCCTTGACAGAAACCACACTTCATGATATCTTTTTTCTCCGAAGCTATTTAAGATGTCCCATGTTAAAAGGCAATTCCGCATCCCAGTAGAAGAAAACAACTCTGAATAAAAAGAGACTTAAAGCCTAAAATGGAGAATGACAACCAATAAATACTGGAAACACTGACACTGATCCCATTTAAACTGACAGCAACCGTGCAAAATATTCTCACATCCTTATCGTCATTTTTCTCACTAACCAAAAAGAATGGTGGCAAGCTCCATCAAAAATCAACAAGAATCTAGCACAATGCACGATTCTAGCAATCATTCCTTAGATTACCTCAATTTTCATTCAAAGATCACTTCTCCATTGGATTTTGAAAGAAGGATGTTTCTTTTTTCTTGATCACTATCTTCTCATCTAAGACGAAGACCTTTTATATCAGATGAACGTATTTACAAATTGAAAGATCTGGTTGTTTTTCTGAGGCTAAAACCTTGCTCTCCTACTTGAATCATCATTGGCATCCCCCAAGAGGAATCAAGCATCCGAATATCATTCAAGAAAGCTTAGAGCGAATGGACTGGCTCCCTCATCCACAAACACCATGGATACAGTATAAAGCTTATCCGCATGCTATCTACGAATTGAACATCTACCGTGACTTCTTAACCGTATATAGTCCCCGGAACATTAAAGGAATTAGGCACATTTGCATCCAATTAAAGGAAGAAACTAATCATAAACTTTCATCAATGGATCTTGATCCATCCATCTTGAATTCGCTATTAACGAAAAGAGAAATCCTTACCATCGCACGAGCTGCAGCAGCCAGCCATGAAATGTTCCCTGGGACGTTAGGAAGACAAATTGCTGATTTATTACTTTACAACAGAACTGGTGAAAACTTGTTCATCACGGCTCACGAAGGAAAGGGAAGTTTTCCTCTGTTAGCGTTATTATTAGAATGCACTCCAAGACAATTGACTTTAATGAAAAATTTTGATTTTTATCGATTGATGAAAGAAAAAATAGCAACAGTAAAGGATTTCTTCACTCAGTTACTCGCTTGTGGTCTCGAGGTAAAAAATGCACCATCTACATCTCAGGTATCTTCTTACCTTCCAGAAAAGTGGCTGAATATGGAACATTCTCTTAATTCAACACAAAATGTCGAATTACCAACGTTGGCTGATTTATTCATGTGGTTTCCAGAAATTTCCACGATCGAAGACGACAATGAATCTTTTGTGAGCATATTCATCTACAGATTAGAAGAATGGTAAAATCTCATCAAAATAACATCACCCTTTTTTCTTCCCAATAGCTACATTCAGCTCTTTTCAAACGGTCTTTTACTTTAGAAAACGGTTTCTCGTTTTTTATCTTTATCAAATAACTCAAATAACACGGTACCTGTTTTTCATATCTTTTTATCAAACGTCCAAAAAGATTCTGCAACTCACTTGCAACAAAGGTTTTTTGGGTGATTATTAAGGGATTGCTCCTCAAGAATTTTGAGGGGTGAAACCTCATGAAAGGACCAGAATTAGATGACGGATTGAATGGCAGATGGGGACCCATCTAAAGGACCCCAAAAAAATAAACAAATAACATTATCTTCTTCTTTTTTTTCTTTGTAAAAAAGAGTCGTAATAGTCCTCGTGCTGAAGACCATTGTCACGTCATCTTGAAAAAGATTTTATAATCATTTTCTGCTTTCATTTACTTGAAGAACATGTCTCTTACTGCTGAGCTAACTTCATCCCAGATGAAGTGTCCTTTTTGTAAAGAAACCTTTATGACTACTATCGTGACCGCCTACCAACCGAAATACTATGATTCCGATCTTCATCCCCATGCTGAGGGGTTTGATGATCTCTTGTTAACAGTCCATCAATGTCCCAGCTGCAAGGGATGTTTCTTCCAGGATGAACATTTTTTAAGGGCGATAAAAAACATCGACGTCACGAGAAGAGAGTTTTCATCCATCTATTCGTTAATCGACAGCCATCAATTTCCAGACGTTTATGTGACGAGATTTCTATTCTGTTCATATCTTTTAGAAAAACATTCTCTTGCAAGCAGAACATTAAAAGCCTACACATGGCATCAAGCAGCGTGGGCAGCACGAGTAAGATTAAACCCTGGACTGGAGAAAACGTTCATAGAGAAAACACTTGAACATTATCTAGCTATTCTTAACGAATCATCCCACGAAGTACAGACGATGTTTAGTTCTTCAGAACTACAAAATTATCTTCCATTCATCATCGGAGAGATTTCAAGACGTCTTAGTTATTTTGACCAAGCTATCATTTATTTCCAAAAAGTTAAAGATCAAAAACTATCTAACTTAGCTAGAAAACTCTCCAAACTGGCAAGTGAAGGAAATCACGATAATCAAGTCATTGAGCTTGTCTAGTTTTTTTCTAAATGCTAATGGTGATCCACTATGTCCTCCATCATCGAAACGCTACATCATTATGACGAACACATCATTAAAGAAGCAATGACAACTCTGAACCCCAGGAAAGTGATGTTACAATTCCCAGAAGGCCTAACAGCTGGTGTTTTTTTCAAGAAAATAATGAAGTTGCTTCGTGATGAATGGCCTGATGTCCAACTAATCATTGCTGGAAATCCAAGCTATGGTGCATGTGATCTCGCACTAGAAGAAGCTAGCTTGCAGCAAGCTGACTTGTTGATTCACTTTGGACATTCCCTGTTCAGAAGTGGCAAAAGAGACTGGCCGCTTGTCGTCAAAATGAAGCAGGGAAAAAACAAGATAAATGTCCTCCACGTTCCAATTAGATTATCCATCAACCTTCAAAAAATCATGCGACACGTGGAAGAAGAGCTACGAAAACGAAATTGGAAAAGAATCGGGATATTTACGACCATCCAACACGTGCATGACTTGCCAGAAATAAAAAGAATGTTAGATAGAAAGGGATTTATCACCTTCATTGAAGGAACTGGCCAAATCTTAGGGTGCGACGTCCATCTTGCATCACGAATGAAAGCACGAGTGGATGGATTTTTATGCATTGCTGGAGGGGTTTTCCATGCTAAAGGCATTTCCATTGGAACTGGAGGAAAGCCAACCATCGTAATTGATCCTTTTACCTTTAAAGTGCATGAATATACTCCAGATGATTTTCAACGATTTCTCCGACAACGTTGGGCTAGCATTGAAAAAGCACGAAAGTCCATAACTTGGGGAATCGTCTCTTCGACCAAGCAAGGACAAATGAACCTTGTCCAATCAAGATTAGCTGAAAGATGGCTAAAAGATGAGGGAAAAGAAGTATATCAAGTAATGGTCAATGACTTTACCCCTCACATTGCCATGAATTTCGCCGACATCGAAGCTTGGGTAAACACTGCCTGTCCCAGGCTTAACATCGATGATGCTCCACGATT
>JAJRXH010000389.1 GCA_024276395.1 archaeon | reverse complement strand
CAATCTCTAACCATTAGCTGTCTTGCTCGGTGTTCTAAAGACACTAAGACATTCTTAGACAAAAGAAAACTTTGTTCTGTTGGTTTTTTAGCGGCAGGTTGGAGAGACTTAACTACATCAGTGCCGATTGACCCCACGAGACCACGAGACGTCACATCTTCTTGTCTTAAAAAACTTTTCAACCGTGCATCCGTTAGTGAAAATTGAAACTCTAAGCTATCACCAAAGGTGGCACTTGATGACACCATGCTAATAATTGGAGTTAAGCCAACAAGAATGCTTAGCAGCAATGCTACCTTCAATTTTTTTGACATCATCAACCATCCACTCCATCTCTTAGTTATTAGTTGCCTAACCATCGAAGATAACGTCTTACTTGCTCGAAGATCATAGTTAGGGATCAATCCATCAGTGCTTCAGTGCCGATTGACCCCACGAGACCACGAAGGAAGATGTTGTAATTTTCATCCCTTAAAGCCACATATCAATTACAACACGATTTCTCACAATCACCTCGAAATTTTATTTTTCGCAATTAATTGGTAGATCGTTCCCACGATTATAATGTTTTTACACATTAAACCAACGTGTCGAATGTATCTATCGAAAAAAACTATTATTTTGCTAACATCAGCATTTTTCTAGAGTGAATGTGTGGAGTTTCAGTACTTGAATTTCTTTAATCGATTCATTCGCTCTACAATCGATGACGAAAAATATTACTCGACATTGATGACGATACAGGTGGACACTAAAGCAGCCACCACAAGCTAGGCAACAGAATGGTGGTGAATGCCGACGCCGAACGTGCCAGTACTTCGGGATGTGTGACCATCATCCCCATTACCACGAATGGGGAAGCATTGACCGTGCGTGACGTGAATGGGACATGAACGTGCCGGTAAGGAGTTCCGCACCGTGGGAGATTCCACGGGCTAACGCTAGGATGTAACAAGATTATTACATGAAAGTGTAATCTTCCTGACTGGGTTTCCTTCGCTAAGGATCGTGATTAGGGATGAATTCCTTGGCTTCATGACGAGCAAGATCGTGGAGGCGTTCTCCTCACGTCCTCGCGGCGAGCACGGCATCTCACCGCAGCGAGATGGTTCACGGCGGTCCGTGGCAACATCTCGGTCTCACGGCACGTTCAAGACCGCATTACCATCACCACGCGAATTACATGAAATCGTTCCTAAAAGTGTAATCACGTTACGGCTTAATGTTAATTCCACGGACATTGGTGTAATTCTGTAACTTGGTTGGATGCCTAATCACGTGTACTTTCATTCCGTCCGTTCGTCTCGGCATCGTGAGTACCTTCACGGTCAGTAGTACCAATGATAGATCGACCGTGGATAACAAGGGTACAATCGCGATTCTGATATATCACCAGAAGTACTGTCGCCTTCAAAGCACTGTAATTTGCTCCCATCACCAAAGACCTTTGCATCTACGCCATGACACTCTCACGCCACTTCGTGAGAGGCTTACTATATCCCATCATCAGTCTGACGAAGCCCAGCAATAAGTTCACATCTTTTCCACATCAAAATGAATCTCTTGATTTCGGTAAAAGCAGAATACATGAAAGTTGCGACTTGTGATTGCTAGGTCCTACATTTCTCGAACATGTGCCCGTTGCGGCTAGGTCTCGCCACGAATGCAAGTCAAATGTGCAGGATATGGCACATGAAAATAGGTCACATTTTCGAGTGGGAGATGGTTAACGTGTACAGAATGAGGTGAAAAACACTTGAAGGCAATGAATTCCGTGTATAGCAATGGATTCACTACGGGAAAGGAAGGATAAGCCAAGGCATCGTGGAAAGTGACCTGTCGGTATGCTGCATGTCTACGGATGCCCCTCCCTAATCCTACGGTCATCGTTACTATCGGAAAAACTAATAAGTATCATTCTGACTTTCAAGTGAAATCCCAACAAAATCCGATAATACGTGTGGTTATACATGACTAGAGTCATCAAGGTCGGAAAACAGACGATCTTTGTTAAAAGCTCGGAGAACATGAAAGAAATTCCCTCCGAGTCCATGGATGTCATCGTGACAAGTCCACCCTACAACATCGGGAAAAAATATGCTAAGGATGGATCATTCACGGACAAATTACCTCATGGAGAATATCTTAGTTTTCTACATGCTGTATTCAAGGAATGCTTTAGAGTTCTTAAAAATGACGGTGTTTTTTTCCTTAACATTGGTGATTCAGCCAAAGATCAGGGAAAAAGTGAAGATGTTGTGAGAACTGCGGCGAAAGCAGGATTCAATCGATTACAAACCATCATTTGGATAAAGTCTATTTTTGGGAAGGGGCACTACACGCCTTCTGGAGGAAATAGACGGTTCAACAATGTATGGGAATTCATTTTCGTGTTAATCAAGTCCAACAAGTACCGATTAAACCCCAAGTCAGTGGGAATACCCTACGCTGACAAATCCAACATTGGAAGGTATGCTTCCGAAGACTTGAGAGATGCGGGAGATGTGTGGTTCATTCCATACCGCATTACCACTGGAAAAACTATCAAAAAAGGCCATGAAGCACCATTTCCCATAGACTTGCCCTATCGTTGCATTAAGTGCGTTCCTGGCGCTAAAGTAGTGTTAGACCCATTTGTCGGTACTGGAAGCACGCTAGCGGCCGCGGAATATCTTGGACTGAAAGGTTTTGGTTATGAGCTGTTTCCAAACATTGAACTTATTGAAAAGCGGATTCGGAGTAATTTCACCCCTTATGAAACCCCCTTGCTTCCTCAAACCGAGAAAATGCTGGACTTTTTCGAAAAAATCTTGAAACTCTGCTGGAAAAAGCTTGATCAGCAATCAAAGCATGAAATATTGGAAATGATTTCTAAAAAGCAGTTTAGAGAAATCTCTTGGGCTGCAAAAGACATAAAAAGAGACATCACTTGGATTTTTAGGCCAAAAAAAGTGAATGACCAGCAAGCACGACATCTGGATCGATATTTACGCGAGGAAAAAAGTGATGAAAGTTAATTTCATTGTTGACATGGAAAAAAGCCTTCAAGGAAGTGGCATTTACAGTTCTGCCAAAAGATTACAACGTTATCTTTCTGAAAAAGGTGTCAAAGTAGAAATCAATGGTAGAAGCCGATACTATGATATTTATCACTTTCATACGGCAACTCCAATAAGCTTGTTGTTAGCCAAGCTATACCATAAACGAAAGATGCGATTGAAAAGAAAAATCAAGCAAGATCCGTGGAAATTAGTTGCGCATGGACATACCACTGTAGAAGATTTTCAGAATAGTTTTTTTCTCTCAAATCAAGTATTGCCAGTTGTCAAGAGCCATTTAAGGATTTTTTATGTCAATTCCATTAGATATTACGCTTATTTGAGAGGGATTAATGCCCAGTTGGGCAATGAGCTGCTTGTTAT
>JAJRXH010000388.1 GCA_024276395.1 archaeon | reverse complement strand
CTTTAGGGACTTACTTTACCGTCATGAAAACATTGAAGAACTCCAATTTCCCATTGATGCATTTCAACAAATGCGAACAATGGCAAAGAAAGGAAAACACATCACTTTTGCCAATAACATCAAGCGAGTATGGTCTCCTACTGGAGTGGAAGCCAATAAACACAATTGTGTCGTGTTATGTGTAAAAAAGCCAGAAATGGATGAATATGAAGGATATTTATTCATGCTAATAAAGAACAAGTTGACTCTTGCAGCTGCAGCACCAACACTCCACGCAGAAATGATGTATCGCAAAAAAGAATGGAAAGATATCATAAAAGAGATATTTGCAAGTCCGGAAAAATTCGACGTGATAGAAGTAATCACTCCTTGGACTGATTATTGGGAAGTTGTTTTAGAAGGAGAAGATGTCGGCACTGATGACGACCAAATCATTCCTTTTTATTCGCTTAACACGGAAGATTTTCCATCTTTACGTTTCAACTTCTTTTACAAGCTCATCAAGAATGCCCTTGCCAAATCCAACGTAGTTTTAATTGAAAATATCAAAAAGATCAGAGATCCAAATGGCAAGGAAATCAATCTAGATAACGACTATTTCATCATCTTAGAGGGCACACTCAAGGAAGAAAACATCCAGGTCGCCTACCTATTCCGCTTGAATGAGAGTCAAGAATTAGAGGTCATCGGTGCACATCCAGAAGAGGTAGCTGAATTCTGCTATGAAGAAGAAGAATTTTTCATCAACACTCTGATGTATTTTGTCGAGAAGCCTAGTGAATGGACCACCCAACGAATCATCATTAACATCGAAACTAAGAAAGGTGACTTCAATGTTGAAGATTGAAAAAATCTCGAAACTAGAGGAATTACACTGGAAAGTAGTTTTTGAAGGATCTGAGAAGGGAGAAAGCGATGATTTTGCGTTAGATCTCGATGAAATATCAAATTTACCAGCCATTCCTCCTGAATTAATGAATGACTTGTTTATGACCTTAGCAAATGAGCCAAATTATGGATTATCAGAAAATATCAAGATGGTCATCAGTCCCAACGGTGAACAAATGCCCATTCAGTCTTTTGGTCTAATCTCCTTTTCCATGTTGGACTACCCAAATGAAAAATCTTTCATCCTTCTACGTCTAGAAGAAGGTACGTTCCATCTCCAAGCAGCTAACCCCAAATCCCTAGCCATTAAACTAAAGAATGAGAAGAAAAGAGACCAATTGCTCCATCAACTAATCAATGAACCACGAAAATGGTATTTTGTTGGATTCGTGATGCACTATACACCTAACTATACCATCATCTACCGAAATCACCAAGAAGAACTTTTTTTCTCCCTGGAAGGAATGGTGAACGAAAAAGAAAGGCAAATCCCCCTTAGTTGGGTATTTGATTTACTTTGGCAAGCAAGCACTGCAAGAAATTATCAACTAACTGCAGATATTATGGCAATAGAAGATCCCAATGGTAAAAGAATCGAAGAAGCCAACTTTTTAACCGTCCATATGAGTATTGAAGGTAATGAAATTGGAATACTGGTAAAAATCGATGGAAAATACGCAATAATCATTGGAATCAGTCCAGAAAGAGCGCTAACAAACCTTAGTGAAGCAGAGGCGCCAATCATCCACCTAGCTGAAGCACTAGCTACCGTTCCGGAGGTATTTGAACGAGTGAAAGTAGGATTGGTGTCAAGAAACGATCCGGACAGCCAGAAGAGTACCAAAAAATACCGCAAGAAATTAGAAGACGGTGTCAAGAACTGGATCTATATCTAAACAAATCACTTCAATTCTTGATTCTCTAAACAAACACTTTGTCCAGTCCTCAATCTTCCATTTCCCTATTGAGATATCCCACCATCGATCGTGGAATTATAGCGACCACGACCAGGGAAGGACATCGCTTTCTTAATCGCCTCAATTCAAAAGGATAATAATATCCACGGGGCTGGTAACTCTCTAACAAAAATGGAGAACAACTCGTAAAACCCAAAATCTTATCAATAACCCAATTCTCCAAGATAGTAACATCTTCAAGCTCGTAAACATCATCATTTCTTTTGAAAATAAAAGGAAGACGTACTTGACCCCACAACATTCGAGGAATCATTCGAGACATTTTTTCCAAATCTTCCTTGAAAATAACGCTTTTTTCCCCGTTTTTGAGCTCAAATTCTGGAACCT
The DNA here is from genome assembly GCA_024276395.1 of archaeon. Classification (GTDB taxonomy): domain Archaea; phylum Asgardarchaeota; class Heimdallarchaeia; order Hodarchaeales; family S146-22; genus JAJRXH01. The sequence goes on along the minus strand of JAJRXH010000388.1, from coordinate 2,408 downwards.
TCATCATTAAAAGTTCACTTAATGGTATCCGGCGTCGTGGAAGATGCTTGTCAATGTTAGGAATGTCATTCTTCCAGATCATTCTCAAGAGATCATCAGTCTTGTCATCCATGGAGTTACAATCTCCCTTCGAAATTTATGAGTAAGGCAAAAACGAATGGAACGATTTCTTGTTGAATCAACACCAAGATTAAACAATCGCGAATTAATTGATCGATTTATCTTTATTTTCATTCTTCATTTTTTCAGTCATCCGTAAGCAAGGATCATAATAGTAAGTGATGGAAATTGCCTCTTGAATCGATAAAATTGATGTGGATGATAATATTCCCTTGGTTTGTAACTTTCCATCAAGAAAGGAGAACACGTAGTGAACCCTAGTGTGGTATCCACGATCCAGTGCTCCAATTTTGATCCCACGAAAATTAAATATCTTTTTCTCTTTTGGAAGACAAAAGGAAGAAATACTTGATCGTGAAGGAGATATGGCACCAAATTCTTTAGAACATCTAATTCATCTCGATCAACATCGAATGTTTCTCCCCCTTGTGTCTCATATCGCGGTTCTCTCATCTTTAATAACGACCGCAGTGAGAGAGGTTCTTTTGGAAGAACTTCTAGCATCTGCGGAATTTCTACATCCCACAAGTATCTCAATATCTTTTGAAATGAATCACTCGGACTCAAGTTCGCATCACCTCTATTTTTCACGAACTAAGGGAACATCAAAATGCGGATCAACGTCACCAAGCATCAAAACGTGCGCCTGAAGATCAGAAAACAACTGATTTTTTAAATCTTCCATCTCTAATACTGACACTCGAGCTAGACGGTTCAGATGATCTTCTAACGTGACTATTTCTCCAGTTTCCCAATATCTAAGGGCTAACCAGAAGGCTAACTCCGTTGGTCTTTCCATATCGACAAGGAATGTTCCTTTAAGCTGCTTGAACCATTTTTCCTTCAATTCATCATTAATTCTTTGTTTTCTAAATTCATCCAAGGAATTCCATAATTTCCGAAAATAAGGTTCCAGCTTGTCTTTACTCAAGCGTGCCGTGATGAGCCAAGCACTCACATCTGGTTGGCTCACGATGTTAGAATTACAACGCAGGGCAAGTCCTGTCCTTACTATATCTTGATATAACTTTGAAGTCCTAGCCTCACCTAATCCTACATTCAACAATTCCAAAGCATAATATAAAGTATCTAAAGTACCCGGTGCTTCAAGCGCTACATTCACGTAAGTTGCTGGTAAATTTTTAGTTTCGATAAATTTCTTGATTGAAATGTTCAATTTCTCTTTCGTACTTTTCTTCCAACGTGGCATTATTTTTTCAAATCCTGGCCCATTCGCTGGAGAATGTGACTCGTTAAATTCATCTTCTAGTCTCGAAAGCACCTCATCTGGTTGACATTCACCGATGACAAGAATGAGCGCATTTAATAGCGAATAATGTTGTTGACGATAAGTTTTCATCTCTTCCAGTTTCATTCGCTTGATGGCTTCAATGGTACCGCCTAAGGGTAGGCCCCAATTAGTCTCTTCGAACAAGAACTCTATTGTCTTGGTATTGATGTAATGGGTTGGGTTATCTTTAACTGATTCCAACTCTTCAATAACAACTTGCTTTTCTTTCAGAAAATCTTCTTCTCGGAGAGCAGCGTGTTGTAAGAGATCTGCCCATAATGAAATCATTGCATCTAAATTAACGCTTGGACCCTTTGCATAATAATAGGTAACGTTGTAATAAGTGAAAGCATTGGTAACCGCCCCCAATTTAGCAAAAGTCTTGTTCACATCATCACATGTCAAGAATTCAGTCCCTTTAAAAAACATGTGCTCCAAAAAATGCGATATACCGTTGTTTTCCCTGGTTTCATACCTAGATCCTGCACCATAGGCCACTGCAATGGTCGTTGTTTTACTTCCGTCAATGGGATGAATGAGGACATTAGCACCAGACTTTAGCTTGCTCAAATAATAATTATTTTTCTGAATCATCTGACTCACGATCTTCATTTTCAGAAGTAATCATTAAATTAACATCTTTCAATCGTCCTTCTTCCACGTTCAATTGATAAGCTTTGAGCACGAACTTGGATCCTTTACCTTTGTTGGATATGAGCCACACTACTGGCCAGTACTTCATGAACGTTCTATCAGTACTGGATGGATGTGGAATTCCAGTCCCCGGGTGTGAATGATAAATGGCTATTAACAGTAACCCTTTTTTTTTAGCTTTTTCTATCTCATTAAATGCCGCCACGGGATCCATTGAAAAATGCACGACCGATCGTTCAGAAACCTCATTCATTGGAACAATTTCTTTTACTTCGCAAGTATTATCTTTTTTCAAACCAAATATCAAGGCGCATGTTTCTTTTTCATCTTGATTACTCAATTT
>JAJRXH010000005.1 GCA_024276395.1 archaeon | reverse complement strand
AGCATTGAAAGATATTTTAAGGGAAGCGTCTCGACAGACTTACCCCATCATCTTGGAATTACCTACAGCAGAAGCAATTGAAGAAAAAGGTGCAGATCCCATTAGGGAATTGGTCAAGTATGCTATTGGCGTTGATATCTTCTGAAGAAATAAAGAAGGAAGATTTTTCTTGTTTTTCTTTATCCTTGTCATTTCTCTTTATTGTTAATGGTGTCTCTTTTTCTTAAATTTCTGGTACTGTTTTAGCTGAATGGATTGTTAGAGGGGCTTGGATTTGAGTTTCTAAGTCTTTCTAATAACTGCGTGGCTTTGTATCCATGAAGTTTTACATCAAGTTTTTGAATTTCGATGTAGTCGAGATTTCGTTCAGCTAGACCTTGCTTTACTCTATTTTCGAGATGTGTTTGATCATAACCCAGCGCAATGATGTCTGGATCTATTAATTCCACGACGTCAAAGAATTCTTTGGGGTCTTCCTTCCCAATAAGTGCTACATCCACGCATTTAAGGGAAGAAATCATTTCCACCCTGTCGTCTTGTGTTAGTATCGGCTCTCTTGACTTGTTTTTCTTTATGGTTTGATCAGTTGCTATTACCACGAATAATAAGTCTCCTAATGACCTGGCTGCCTTTAGAGTTGCAAGATGTCCTGGATGAAGAACTTCAAAAGCACCTCCAGTTAGAACAACTCGATATAGCTCTCGTCCATTGGGAGTGATTGAAATCTGATACATAGAATGGGAGTGTTCTTCCATTTCGATAAATCCTTGTTCTACCAGTTCATCCAATATGGTTAGAGCTTCTGATCTTGTTCTTATGAAGGCCTCTGATACATCTTCAAGTAACAAGACTGGGGATTGGAAGGTTAACACGTGTAATGATTGCAGGAATTTCTTCGTTAGGGCTTTATATTCTTCGTCCATCGTGATTGACCTCTAACTTGATTTGGATGCGCTTTAGGCTCGTTTTATGATTTCCTAATTCCTGATCTGGCTCATGAGATTTACTATAACATTTCGTGACCTAGATTTCGTCACATTCTTGATGTTAGATTTGATTGTGATTTTCTTCAGTCTTCTCTTCGCAGTCATTCCATTCCTTCCTCATTAAACACCGTTGAAATTCCATAGGATCTTCAAGGCGTCTTTTTCAGCAAAATGTAGATGGTTGGCGCATCTGATGATTGTCTGAGGTGCTCCTTTTTCTTGCCACGATTCTTGTTCTTGAAGGAAATCATCAACGGTACCGACCTTGATGAAAGCTTCTGCTGTTCCAATCTTTGCGAGCCCGATGAAAATGGCTTGCGAAGAGACTACGCCTTTGCTTTTTTCTTTCTCAATGGTAAGAAGTTGTTCTAATCCTTCAACTACACTTAAAAATCGGTCATTCTTAACATCGATGTCTAGGAGAAATAGGGTATGAGCATCTATCTGGATGTTTTGCAGGCAAACATCATAAGGATAGGTCGATCTATTTTCTGGAAAAGGTATGGTGGCTACTTTACCGAATCGGTATGCGGATAATCCTGTTACGGATGGAGCAGCTGAAAAGATTGAGGCATTGTGCAAGATCTCGTGCTGGATTCCTAGCTTGGTAGCTTCCATTCTGAGAGTAACATGAGTCGTGGCAAGGAAAGGATCTCCTGGAACCAGAATGGCAATTCTTTTAGTTCGTGCTTCTTCCAAGATTTGGAGGGCTTTGTCTTCTAGTTCTTTTCGTGAGACTACTTTAAGGTCCAAAGTAGAAAGCTCTTCGGGAATGCTAATGTTGAAAAAATTAGTATAAGCATCAACATAAATGATGTCACAATTCTTGAGGATTCGCAGTGACTTTAAAGAAAGATCACTCAGTTCTCCTAGTCCCGTACCGATGAAAAATAGTTTCCCACTCATTTTTTATCTCCTAGGTAAGTAAAAAATAAAAAAGTAGTATGGATATTTTAATCGAAGGTAGCATCCACCTTATTAATTCAATCCATTCCGTTAGAGAAAAATATCATTGGTGAAATTTCACTACCAGTGTTCATTCTCCTTCTAGTTCGGCAACGTATTTCTGGTATCCTTCAGCATCAAGAAGGTTTTTCTTGTCTTCTTCTAGGTTGCTGGGTTTTATTATGACCATCCAAGAACCATAAGGATCTTCATTGACTTTTTCGGGTTCATCCAGTAATTCTTCGTTCACTTCGACGATTTCACCGCTTACTGGAACATAAATATCAGATGCTGCTTTTACAGACTCAATTGATCCCATTGGGGTTCCTGCAGTTACCGTGTCACCTTTCTCTGGGAGTTCTAGGTAAGTAACATCCTTGAGCGAGTATTGGGCATAGTCAGTAATGCCAACTCTTACATTTCCGTCATCTAGGAATTCAACCCATTCATGTTCCTTGCTATATAATAAGTTTTCTGGTGTTTTGAATTCTGCCATGGTTTTCACCTTTACTCAATTTACAAAAGTTCGTTTCTTTTCCTTGGTAGAAATCTCACGAGCGCGTGAAGGTGTATATTTTATCACCTATCCGGTGAATGTTTTTTATTACTCGTCCTTTTTTCATATCGGGAGCTGAAACCAAGGCAATTCCGACAGCGATTGAAGTTTGCTGTGGATTTTTGATGACAAGAACGTCATCTTCCTTGATTCTCTTATCTACTTGGATGATTCCTTGGCCAAAGATATCTGCACCGTTAAGGATAAATCGGACTGCTCCCTCATCCACCATCACGGAAGGAATATTTAATTGTTTTTTCATTATTAGATGTAATGAAGGTGTCCATTTATTTTCAAGCTTGAAAAAGATCACTTTTTGGTTTTTGTCAAGAAGATAATGAAGATTTCGTGTCTTATCAGTCATTTCGAAGATCTCGGTATCTTTTAGGAACTTAGCTAGCTCTTCTTCTGAGTCAAAATAATTGACGAGATTAGGAGTCAACATTTTCTTCTTTTTTTTAGATAAAGGTTGAAATTTCACCGAAAGATCACCCATCCTACTATGCAAGAAAGAGAGATTTGATTTCACTTTTTTGTTATTGGGTTTGACTGGAAAGAAAGAAAAGTGTTGAATGGGGATTTCTGTCAATGGTTGGGTCATGATCCAAATCGTCGTCGATGCGTGCGAATTTGGTAGAAGTGAACTATATAGACGCCAAAGACTGCAAGAGTGGTCATGAAAGCAAATTGTGAGATGATGTCACCAACTCCGCCGAAGATTGATACTTCAAAGATAAACTTGTAAAACAAGTTAGCTGCGAAGATCCCTAGCGTGAGTAAGATTCCATAGAGCTTGTAGGCACCTTGATCTTCCTTGATGTAGGACCCTTGGACATTGATTTCTTCCCAGGCCGCTACGGGAACATCGAACACGAGATATGACGTGAGATATCCAAAGATGAGGGCAAGAATCAAGGGGATTAAGAGATCAATGAGTTGTTGTCCGGTTGAGGGGAACAATAACTTGAGAGCGAATCGTTCCAAATTGATGAAAAACAATGAGGCAATCAGGAACAATGCAATGGCACCAAGAAGTCCACGAAGGAGATATGCGATGGAAAATACGGTTTTTTGTCTTTTTGTTGATTTGTCTTTTAGCCATTCGTACCGTGACTCGAAGTGGGTTCGTTGGCGTGCTTTTCTTGTTACTCTCGTGCTCTCTTCTGTTTCGTCGATCTCCAGCCTTCTTAGATTTTCTCTCCAAATTGGATTAATCGTGGTTATCCACCATCCGACTAGGAACAAGTAATAGAATAACAAGAATATTGCTGAGACTAATTGCAGTGGACTGATGGGTATTCCTTGGCTGAATTGGTCTGGACTGATTTGAAGGACGTTAACAACCGTGAGGATGTAATACAAGGCAAATGAAATGATGGTTACTACTAAGAGCTTCCGGAAGTGGCTTCCACGAACGTAAGTAACTTCTTCCTTGAACAGTTCATCTCTTCCTTGAATGACGGCGATGATTGACTTGTCAGCTGCTTGGTAAGAGGGATATAGCGTGAATACCAATAATATTGCGAAATAGATGACAATCCATAAGGCAATCAAGGTGTAGGGGAGCACTAACTTGGCAACATCGATGATGATGCTGATATATTGTGAGAGCAGATAAGAGATACTGACACTATCAATGACACCGAATATTACTCCAAACAAGCCCAGGATAGCTCCTTCAGAGAAGAACACGAAAAACACCGATTTCTTTGGTAGTCCAATTGATCGAAGCATTCCCACGTCACGTTTCGTGCGTATGGCACTAATCAAGACAGCGACAAACTGGGTGATGGCTCCGACTAAAAGCGCTTGAATGGTCAGTGTAGACATGAATAGTTGCTGACGTTCGATTCCAGTTTTAATTCCTTCTTGGAGAGCCTTGACATTGATGACATCGACAGCCCAGGGGAGGGTATTGGTGAAAGTTTTTGCGAGTTGGGTGGTATTGACTCCCTCTGGATAGTCTAGAATCAGATACTTGGTAATTGGTTCTTTGTTTGTGTTCTTGAATAAATTATTGGCTAAAATGTCTGGGAAATAAGCTAGATACACGCCGCTTGCTTGGAAAAGGTGACTGATTTTGACTACTTCCTTGATAATGAAATGGTAGATCATTCCATTTAGTTGCCAATCTAGCGTATCATTGACCTTTTTCTTCATTAATAATGCGGTGGATTCTCCGAGAATGATGGGTAATCGCCATTCAGTGGGTTTAAAGCTCGATGAGTTGATTAAATCGATCGTTAAGGGATAAGTTGATCCGTTATTGATGTTTTCCAAGACTTCTACTTGTTTAGGATTGATAGTATTTCCATCTATAGTTGGTGGGAGGCTAGGTGCAGCAAGGGAGATGTTTGCTGATAGGATGCTCACAGTTGATGTACCCGAATTACTGGTCCATGGGAATCGATTTTCATGGACAATGACATATCTTGAGAGCGAGTTGTTATTGGTTTGATTAGTAAGGAATGAGGTTATCGTGGATGGTGCGGGAGGCGTGACGGTATTAACCTCGATGACGATGTCGGTGGCTTCTAAATTACTAGTAGCGAACCAAGTTGGTGCGGAACTTACAAGAGTTGCAATCATGATTACGATAGTGAGCGTGAAAGCTAGGGCAATGGCAGAGGTCATTATGCTCACGACGGATTTCAAACGATAACGTGCTACATTCCAAGTGCCTACTGAAAAAGCGAGTCTTTCCTTATCTAATGTGGGTAATAGTTTAAGAATTCCTGGTACTCGTTGAAGTATGACGAACTGAAGGCAGAAGATGCCTAGAATAATTAGTAGAAGCGCTTGTGCTTCTGGCGAGGTGAAATCAATCTGCAGATTTCGCTTGGGTTCAATGTTCATCCACATGTAAGTGCCTGCACCACCGAAGATGAGTCCTAATAGTAATAGGATTAATGAGCCTTGCTTCATGAAGAAGGCTGTTGCTCCCTTCTCTGATTTTTCTAGTACTAATTGTGGCCTTTCTTGTAATGACATCACGATGGGAAAGTTAAGTAATTGTCGTAGGGGGTAAAGAGCAGCAATGGTAGGAATGATTAATCCTAATAATAGTCCAAACATGAGTTCATTAACGCTAAATGGTGGTATTCGAATTTGTAATCCTTCTGGGGATGCAAGAGGGCTCAAGATTTTTTCTGCGAGCGATCTTCCGAAATAAACCCCGATCGTGGAACCGATGAGAGCTTGGAGCCATATTTCTATGAGAAAGATGAAGGCTGATTGTCCTCGGCTGATACCAAGGCTTCTATAGATACCGAAATCGCGCTGCCGATCAGCAACTACGATGATGTAGAGGTTGAGGAGGAAGATGAATTCCACGATGATGGCAATGATGACCACGATGTTGAGAACGTTTTGATAAGACTGAAAACCCGTGTACTGGAATTGCGTGATTCGGAAGAGTTCAACCTTGTATGTGGTGGTGGTGTCGATGACATCCGAGAAGGGTGGGACATCTGATTCAGTAAGACTCACGACATCTTTGAGACTTTTCAACTTGACTACGACTTGATTCGCGTACGGTTTGGTGATGCCTAGCAATTCACGTAGCTTGTCAATGTGGATGAGAACAAAAGCATCATTGATTTCTCTACCTCCTCCTCGCATGGTCCAAATTTGGGAATCATCTAAGGCGGAAAATCGTCGTTGGTCGTTGTGTTCAAGAACACCACTGATGTCAAGGATGACATCACTAACATCTCTGGTCAGAATATTTAGGTCATCTTGGTAAAGTTCTTGAATGTCTCTGATCTGTTCACCAGCTTTAATGTTGAGAGCTGAGCTTAGTTTCTCACTGATGATGACTTTATTATCTTTTAGTTCCTTGAACCCAGAGAGAATGGTCCATTTTTTCCAATCTGGGTGAGTATCTGGATCTATACCAACGAACGTGACATTTTGATAACTTATTCCAAAGACTACTCTACCCCGGGCAAATAACATTGGTGAGGCTTGGTCGACATAAGATACTTCTTGAAGATTTTTGATGACGTCGGTGGCAATGAAGGTGGTGCCATTTATATGAGTAATTCGTGCATCAATTGATGTTCCGTCTCGCCAAAACGTCAGAGCATCTTCTTCCATGGTGCCCACGAGCAAGGTAATACCAGAGATGAATGTGATGGATAACATCAAACCAAGAATGATTAAAAATGATCGTGCCATATCGTTTTTCACGTTGCGGAACGCAAATCTAATGAAATTAAAGGCCATCACGAGAGGTCTCGTGGGACCACTTACTCGAAATTTTTCGGTAGGTTCCCTGGCAATCGGTGTTATCACTGTTGGTTTTTCTTCAACATCTTCTGTTGGGAGAATGTTGGCACACCGACGACAGTACTCACCAGGTGGGTCATTATCGAAACCACAAACTGGACAGACGACTCCCATAATCACACCTCGTCATGATCAATGTTTTACGATAGCATGAAGTCTTTCTACATGCTTCAATGTTCCGAGAGACCATTTGACCATTTGTTTTTATAAGTATTTGCGCATCTGAAAGGAGAAACATAGATTACATGTCAGTAAATGATGCGAAAAAAAAGGCTTTTCAGTGAATGGAGTAAATGAAGAATAAGGAGAAATTGGTGGGTGCAAGCGCTTGAATGAGAGTCATGTTTTTTGAATGATGTGTTGTTAAGGTCGATTAAAACAATCTCTTTTTCTTCTTTCACCAGTAACTTAACGACCTGCATAAATCACGTCTGGGCCAGCTATTTGACATGGCTTTTCTTCAAAGATATTTGATGTTTCATTGCACAAGCCCCGAATTCTTGCATAGCATAATCGGTTTTTTGATGTGGTAACCTCTTGAATCCCTTCCATTACTTTATTTGCCTCTTTTATCGTGCTCATTGCCAGTTTTTGGATTTCAGGCCTTGCTGATGTACAACTCCTTAATCCCCAGTAATTTAGCCAACTCCATAAATCTCCAGTTTCGACATAGCAGATTTTTATGAGATGTGGGATCACGCCTAGTGCATCTTGCTTGGGAATGCCTTCATTTACTAGGTCTCGATATAATTCCACGCTGCTGCAACATTTTTCTAGTATTTCGTCTTGCCATCGTGCTTTCAATATTCGTGGAATGTGGAATTGTGGGTTTTGTAAGGCATCATAAATCGATTGAGCCGTTCTATTCATTCGGGTATGACGCAAGTCATCGATGAAACCACTTAAATCCACGCACTTTATGAAGGAGAGATAAGCCATTTCTAGTTCTGTTTTTGCTAGTTCAGCCTTTTTTCCTCTCTTTCTCAGATCTTCTAGGATCTCTGTTATCGGACGTTCTGGTAGATTGAAACTTCCTAGTAGTTTTGCTGGTTGTTCTTCCGTCAAAGTTTTGGCCACATGTTCGTACTTTTTGTAGATTGGAGATGTTTCCGGTAACAGGAAGCTGTGTTCACAGTAATAAAGGATTCGATCTTGTGCAAGATCGTTAGTTCTAATGAGCATTTCCACTCCACGATTCTTGTGCCCACTTAGTTCGCAGACATCAGTTTTTGCCATGATTGGCAATGCAACTCGGGATTTTTCGTCAAGCATGCGTGCAAAGTTTCTCACGTTGAGTGGTAAGTAACTAAGCTGTTGTATGCTGGCATATTCCTTGAGTGTTCTCAAGCTGAAGACACCAGACAACATTGTCTCAGTTGTCAATGGAAGGAGCTTGTAGGCAGCTTGTACCTTGCTGTCGAATTTTAGTCCTCTTACATCTGCCGTGAGTTGCCAGTATAACTTGAAACGTTCGTTCACGTTGTTGATGACATCTCTTCGGTAGAAGATATCGGTCTCGTCAATGACACCGATTTTTTTCACGGCCCTCCCAGTTTGCTGCTGAATGTTATAGAATTTTCCTCCTGCAACGACCATCGCCACTAGTGAGGGAATTCGACACTCAACATCCACAGTGATGACATTGAAAGCACCCATGTGCTGTCTTCCAAGTGAATGATTTCT
>JAJRXH010000387.1 GCA_024276395.1 archaeon | reverse complement strand
CTGGCATCTAAGTTTCAGCGGGATGAGAAAAATGGTCACCATGGATTCTTCTCAAAATTTACAGCAAATTCTTGCAAAAAAAATGGAGTCAAGATCAATATTCGGTAGAATACTTAATAAAATCAATAATTATCGTCTAATGATAAAAGTCTTGCTTCTCGTGGTCATTTCGATGACGATTACAATAACGCTGATTCATTCATATTTCTTCTTCGTGTTGCGTCCGACACAAGTAACTTCAGAGCTTGCGAGAATAGAAGAGGATCTTTCTTTTCTTGCTGATTCTTTTGAGAAAGAAATTAATCTTTCTCGGAGTCACCTGTATTTATTCTCAGAGTCCAGCTTTTTAGATCAAATGGTTGTGTCAATGAATACGGACAATTATACAAGTTCCGTGGCACTGGCAAGGCAACATTTTTTGGACCTTTCCAGTAACTTAGAGCGATTGCTAGAGGTCGTGTTCGTGAATGCCACTCTTTATAAAGTGATTGATGTCAAGCGCGATTTGAATACGAATCAATTGATCTCTCAGGTCGAAGAAGAAATAGTACCACCTCTCTTCCAACCTATCTTTAATCGAGTTAAGAATTTACCCGATGGAGAGGTGTATACATCAAACATTCAGTTGGATCGAGATAATCTGACACTTCCAGTCATCGTGTTTGCTACTCCCATTTATAATCAGGCTGAATCTTTTGTTGGTGTTGTTGCACTCACTTTTTACTTGCAGCCCTCTTTTGATCAAGTAGCAGCACGGGTAAAATCTCTCGTCTCTCCAGATGCTGAATTAGCAATGCTTGATTCATTTGGTATCTATCTCTTTAATACTGTAGAACCTCGTTGGACTGGATCTGAAAATCGTGGAAATGGTGAGAATTTTTTCATCAAATATGAGAACATTCCCAAGGATTTTTTATCTTCAGATCAAGGTCACGTGTTATTGGGAAATAAGCTTCTTCTTTCTGGGACTTATCTCATTCAAACACGATTGAATATCGAGTTTAGTAATTCGTACTTTCTCGTGCATTTCGTGCTTTTTGTTCCTGCTGAAGTTTTGTTAGGAGCCGCAAATCGTTTAGCTGTGAGCGCAGTTGTCTTTGTCTTGCTAGCCGGTGGAATCGGAGCGGTCATTACTGCCGTTGCCACGGTGTACGGAATCACTAAACCGATAAATTCTCTCACTACTCTAGTTTCAAAGTTGACGGCTGGAGATCTAAGTGTTTCGATAGAACCGACTTTGCGTGGTGATGAGATTGGGCAGCTGCAAAATCAATTCTCCCAGATGGTGCTGAATCTGCGTGAGTTAGTGGGTACCATTAGAGAGTCAAATGAGATAGTGATGTCCATTAGTGAAAACGTGTCTGCACAATCCGAGGAGGTGACAGCTGCCGCCGAAGAGGTCGCCGCATCAGTTCAGAATGTCACGAGAGGTGCTTCTTCCCAGGCTGAACAAATTACTCGAGTAAGTGAACAATTGAGTGAACTCGAACGAGTGGTCACGCGTGTTGTTCAAGAGATTCAATCGAATGCTCATCAAATCAATGAAATTGCTCGGCTCACTAGGATATTGTCGTTGAATGCTACCATTGAAGCCTCCCGAGCTGGACAAGAAGTGGGTGGTTTCATGGTGATTGCCGAGAACGTGCAGACTTTAGCACGTGAGACGCGATCGGCGGCTCGAACCATTAACGTCGTAATCCGCGAAATAAGTGAAAATGTTAAAAGAACACTTGAAATCGTCAGTGATAGAATGCGCGAAGTATCGTCGGTGTCTGAAGAGACAGCTGCTCTTTCTGAGGAAGTTTCTGCATCCATATCGGAAATTATCAGTGCGATGGAAGATATGACCGTTCTTTCACAATCATTGTCGGATCAAGCTTCTAAAGCCGCGGTGGTAGTGTCTAAATTCAAAACAGGTGGCTCATAAGTGTCATTCCTTATCTTCCATCACCTCATCATTTTTTCCCTAAGTGGAGAGTATCATTAAGTGAGAGTCCTTGTCATCGAAAAAAAACTTTCTCAATTTTGAAACGTTCTTGACTTTAAAGAAAAAGTATTCTAGGATTCTTAATGTATCCGAGCAAGAAGAAATTGATTTTTTACTTACCTCTTGGCTTAATTCCTTAATGCGATATGCCACCATCAAGATTGATGTTTCTGCTTATCTATCAGTTTTGACTCTCATTCTTGCTTCAATTCGTTCTCTTTTTGATGATGCTATCCATGCTTGTTCTGAGTCGCAATGCCGTGATTTCCGTGAACAATCATTGGTAGACGTGTTGAAGTACATGCACTCGCTGCTTGGCCTTTCTGATGTTCCAGAAAAATTGGATGCTATTTTGATCTTGATGGAAGAAGAACTCCATCGGTTGTTAGGTGACGATGGTTCAGTTTCTCTTGTTAAGCACCCATTAATGGTGCTGGAAAAAGATATCATTGGTGACTTGATTCAGAAGACCTTAAACTCTAGATCAAGAAAACAGTTGGCCGCGCACTTTACTAATGCAATTACAATTAAAAGGTTGATAGATAGAGAAGATCTCTTATCCTATCTGGTTTCAAGGAAATCGATCATTCAAGAGGATCAAATGTCCTCATCTTCGTGTAAAGAACGTTCTCTTCAGTTTCTTGATCCGTTTGCAGGATCTGGGCGTCTCTTGATGGCTGTTGGGTTTAGTGACTCACTGAATACTGTTATTGAATCATCTATTTCCCATGGAGTGAACTTGCATTTCAAGGCCATTGAGTTATATCCACTAAGTGCAATGGGATGCTATCTCAACTTATTGCTAATCAAAGTTCGATTATTGGCGGATGTAAGGTCTTCATTTCGTGATCATGGGTTGAAAGTAAGAATTACTGTTCGACAAGGAGATGCTTTTGATTTTTTTGCAAGTAACCTCATCAAGGATGATCACATTAAAATTCGTTCATTAGACCATTTTTTATCGAGTTACCAGGCTCGGAAATCCTTTCTTCCTTTCATTTTTGGTGAACATGATCTCGTGATCATGAATCCTCCCTATACAAGATACGGGATGTTAGAACCTTCCTACCGTGATAGATTGAAAAAAATGTTTGTTAATGAAGAGAAATTATTTGATTCACATGCTGGTCTTCACGTGTATTCTCTCTTTTTAGGCGAAAAGTTTCTACGTGAGGGTGGAATGCTTCTAGCAGTGTTACCAGCTTCCTTGTTACATGCTAGATATGCATGGAAACTCAAGCGTCATTATCTCCAACATTACCAAGTCGTGATGTTTTGTGCATTCTCTTCGTCTAAGGCCTTTTCAGATGATAGTGAGTTTCGTGAAATTATTCTATTGATGAGGAAGGACGGTAGAACCACTAGAACCAAGTTCGTGATCATTGATCCTAATTCGAATTTTCATCAAGTAGTTCAAGAAAACGTGGCATCCTCAAGTGAGCTATCACAGCATTGGAATTGGTTAACTTTTTTTATGGATGAAAACACTTATCGCTTGTTCAAGGCAATTTCTAGGTCGAGATATATCATTACTACAGCACAGTTAGGGACACATCGCTTGGTCCGTGGCTTTGAAATGTACGGACCTGAGTTCTTTTTCATTCCTAACAAATACTGGAATCTTCTTGACATTACTAGAGATAAGGTCATCATCACTCCTACTGAGTCAGCTGAAAAAGTCACTTCCCAACATTTTTCTTTCCAATTGCAAGAGTTGGAGTTACCTCGGGCGGTCTTTCGGCCATCGTTACGCAAACCTGGTCTTTATTCATCTCAAATTACCCCTATTATCAAGCACTGGGTTTTCATGCCAAGGAATGACTATGTTCAATTGGATGGAGTGAAAGAATACATCGAATGGGGACGTCTTCTTGACCTCCCAGCCATTAAAAATTTTGGATTAGACTGGCCAACGCACATCTATAGGCAAGTGTCCACTAAAAAACCCGTTGGGAGAGTGTTTACTCCTGATAAGATCAGCCTGAGTTCACATGGCACGTTAGTCCATTATCTTGATGAAAGTACCTTGTCTTCAAAGAATTTTTATGTTTTTGTGCCGACAAGAGAATGGTTCGGGCATCCCAATCTAGTAGATCTCGAGAAATTATTAGCAGCATGGATGAGTAGTACCCTGTTCGTGTTCCTTAATCTTTCACAACGTCGAGAAGTTGGTGGCTCTTTAGGACGTCTTCAGATCATTGATTACATTCACAATCCGTTATTACTAGATATTTCATCCTTTTATGCTCAAAGTGAAAAAAATGAGAGAATTAAGGACGAGATTGCCTCTATTTTAACGGTTTTTGATGAGTTTCGGATGCAGAGACTTGAACCGTTATCTCGGCAGCTTAATCATCCATTGCGGGCTGAACTAGATGATCATTTTGTTAATTTGTTGCGACAACAAGGAGTGATTTTGACAGATAGTGAGGAAATAGTTGAGTCAGTACAGCGGATGCTTCGTGATCTAGTTTCACGTGATCATTGACGATCTTACTTGGTAGCCGGATTCCTCGTGACATTCTTCAGGTACAATAACTTTGCAGTTTCTTCTAGTACTCGTTGTTCCATTCTTTTCCTAGCTGCTGCACGGTATCGTAACATGGAGCTCTCTTTCAACTGGAAATGCTTGAATTCTTCTTTCAGTTCATTGACGATGTCATCGTTTTCAGTTATGAGGAAGATAAAAATGCGTGCATTCAAATCATTCACGATGATGTCGTGTTCTTGGTCGATCACGCGCGCTTTTGCAAGGAACTGTTGTAATCGCCGTAAGACGTTGATACTTTCATTTAATGGGACATTAATTTCCAAAAACCAAGATTTTACCATGATAAATCTCCTCAAGCTCGATTGGATGCTCCCGCTTGCATTGTTATCGAGGTGATTTATTTTTTAATCACCAAAATTGCAACATCTTTAACATGGTAATTAGTAGGTTCTGGGTGTGGCATCATCACGAAATAGGGTGTGGCATCATCACGAAATCTCAAAAGAAATTTCTAACAGTTTCTTAATCGCTCTAAAGCGAGTTTTTGTGATTTTAATGGTTCCAATTTCTTTTGTAGTCTTGTTATGAGGTTTGTTGCAGGCATTAATGTTCCAGTCCTCTATTTCAAGAATGGTTAAAGTTTGAATGGATTCTGGAATGGGAAAGAGATCATATATTTCGTCTCCCCATCTTTCTTCAGCGACTTGCCTCTCTAATTCGTGGATGATAATTGGTGCATTCTCTTTTATTTTTTCGTTGGCCAACAGTTCGATTTGTCGTAACTCCGCTTCTGTTGTCTTTTGATCATGTTGAACTGTAAGCTTTCCCTTGTTACCATTAACTCTTACAGCAGCTGTCCATTTAGCTCCAATTACTTTTCTTACAGCACCTTTCAGTACATGAAGCGCTGTATGTGTTCGTTTCTCTATTTCTTCGATGGGCATTTGCTTCACCCGTATTTTCATTTATCTCAGAACTGGAAAAGCTTATTATAAGATTATGGAAGATGAAAGAGGGGATGAAGTGATCTTGTCGGGAAAAATATTTTCAAGTGCAGCTGTCCGTTTTCATACCATCGAAAAGATTTTTGGTGATATCCAGATAGAATTACAACTGATATCGAGTAAATTAGAAAAGAAAAGTGAAATTAAACAATTATTATCTCAATGGGGATTTTTTTTGATGACCATAAAATTATCAGCCAACTAGCAGTTTTTCAGTTACAGTTTTGAGAAACGCTATTTCCCATCTTCTCATTGTTGTATTATGCCGTGCATTGGAGAGAATGCCTTTCCAGACTTTTTTATGGGATTTAATTTTTTCAAGAATTTTATTCATTCGGTTTTTTGCACTTCGGCAGTTACCTTTAAATAAATAACAAAAGAAAATGTCTTCTTCTTTTTTAAGAATGAGAGATATGTCATTTATTGCCTGTTTCTTGGTGATGATATTCTCATTGATGTCGAGTAATGGCAATATGATTTGTTTTATTTGGTGCGTCAAGTGCCCATCGAACTTTTTTGTTTGTTTAATTCTCCAGTGAAAGAGGGGAAACCCATCTTCAGAAATGGCTAAAAAGAGATGTGGAACCTCATTGGGTGTTTTCTGATTAATAGTTTGATCTTCATCTTCCATTTGTGTGGAAACCCATTGATGAATTGTGGTTTCACTGTTCTCACTGGTAACGGTGTTTTTCATATTTTTACCTCCGTGTAATACTTTTCAAGAAACGTATTAAATATGTTTCACTTGAATTCGTACTGTATTGTTGATGTTAGAAAGTATAACCATTTCACTTACAATTATCCATTTCTCGTTTTGGCATATAAAGTGCATTAAAGAAGCTCTTAGGATGTGTGATGTTGCAAAAAAGAAGGCCAACATGAGAGATTATGCAATTTAATGTTATGACTGGAGTTGTTTAAGGGTATGCTTCTGTTAATCATTGATGACGTTCTGGAAAAATATCTGTGATCTTCTTGTTAATCTTGTTTTTAGAAGATAAAAGTCGATTTTTTCTCGGAAAAATGTATGATTCGTCATATTTCGACATATGGAAAGGCATGATGAAAAGCTTTCAGTAACTGATTCTTGATGGATTCATCCTCTAGCCGAATGTAGGGTCTATTCAAGAGGGGGAGAACCTCATCTGGAATTGAATTAAGGAAAAGGCGAAGTGATAATTTTACGAAGTACGTCGGTCGTTCCCCTATAATCATTGCTGTAAGGCCTTTCGTTGACTCAAAAAGAAATGCTTGATTCCGTGCTTTTATGTATTCTATTTCTGGTTGTCGCTGGAAAACTTCCTCAAATAGGCTGGTTATTGCCGTGATGGGGCCACTTATGAGTTGTGCAGTGGTGGGATCAACTTCAAACTTGCGATTTTTTATGGCCATGGAAAGAATGGCGATGCCTGCTGAATTAAACACGAGAAGATGGTACAAAGCTACTGGCATTCGATACAGGTAATCCACTTTGTAAATGAAAATCGCAATGATGATCGTGAGTCCAAGGAAGGTGAGTAGATCGCCCCACTCGTAAGCGGACAATCCAAATAGTTGATCAAAATCCGTGTAGTTACCTAATATTGTTGGAAACGTGCCTAGTAAAATGAAAGTGAGCCCAGTTAACTCGAATGCTGGTTCCCTCTCTCTAGTGAGTAACCACGTTCGGTGTGTCACGTAAACTGCAAAAGAGAAGGCAAACAATCTAATAAAATCGTGGTAAATGTCATTAAAAAAGGTCATCACGATTAAATGGGTGGTTCCTCTCGGGGTGACGAAAATGAGAAAACTTGTCACGATGGCTGACCCTAGCATGGCACTCATGATGGCTAGTCGTTCTAATCTTGGACGGTATCGATAAATGAGTTCATAATGCAAGTAAATGGCATAATAGGCAAGAGGATAAAATAATCCATTGGCAATTACTGGGACGTTGGTATGGATGACATCAAAGGCACGTAAAAAAGGTCTAAAGGCCCACGTGGATACTCCTAACCATGCCATCAAGAGACCTAACGTTAAATAATGAGCTCGTCTGTCCTTTCTAACCGTTTGGTAGATGAAGAACCCGACAAGTAATCCAAGAATTGCCCAAATTGCTAGAATGATTGCCTCTTCACTGGAGACTTCCATCAAATCCATTTTTCCACACAGGTATCTTGCTGCAAATACCATTTCTCTGTTATCTTTTAAAAGCCTATTTCTTTGTCGTTGCTAAGAGATGCTCCCCATGGATAGATCTAGAGAACGATGGGCTCATTTCATTGTAGTTAACAAGTGTTAGTGGGATGAACTGGTCCAACATCACGTGAATTCAGAATTCTACGACCTAGAGAGATTTTTAATGGGAAAACGAGTATAGACCTGATAGAGAGAAATGAGATTGAGTATGTGATTAAAAATAAACATGTTTTGCACCTTCAATGTCTTTTTGGTCTCGATTCTTTTTCTCTTGAACGATTAGAAGCTGAAAAGATTATAGGGGTTGATTTTTCTGAAAAGGCTAATTCTTTTGCGAATTTTCTAAAGAAGAACCTCGGAAACGCTAATGAATTTATCTTTGCCAATGTTTATTCTCTTCCAGAAGTCTTAAGTGTTAAAGATACAATGGATGTGGTTTTTACCTCCTATGTCGTTTTTCCTTGGCTACCACATCTGGATGATGGGCTGAAATAATCTTCTTTTATCTTAAAAAAGGGAAATATTTCTACATAATTGATACTCATATTTGTTTCAATGATTGAAGATGAAAGAAAAGACGAGAGCCTTGTGATACGATATCCTTATTTTGGAACGGGAGAACCGTTTAAGTTTGTCAACGACTATTCACGTCTCAGTTCATCGCATCCCATTAAAAATCAGGTAGCATTCGAATGATTTCATTCCCTTGTTGAAGTCATTAATTCATTACTTTTACAAGATTTGGAGATTTTATTTTTTATGAATTTCTGGTGATATCTTGGAAGGAATGTGCATTTCTAAGGTCAATTAGTGAGAATCTATGGGGATTGGAGGATGAAACTAGGTTACTTCCTCTCACTTTTTCACTATTGGTACGGAAAACTTGAAAAACGAGTGTTGTTGAATTTACTAGTATTTGACTGATATCAGAGATGAACTGGGAAAATGTTGCTGTAATTTGGCTCATTTCTTGTTTTTCTTCTACTAGTATTAAGAAGAAAGACATCGAATATAACAAGATGATGTGAAGCCCGTAACTTTTTTAAGCGTTGGCAAAAGTATCATAATGTAAGGCGATTAAATATTTCATTAACGCTTGTTGAAAAATAAACAGAAAAAGGTGGTCAAGAAAATGTTTTTTGGCAGGCTCATTAATAGAAAATTGCAACGACGCGGTGAAACTCTCATTCAAGAGTCATCACGGTTGATGGCAAGAGCAGCTAAGTTGTTAAGTGAAATAGTTGCGGCCATGGCCAGTGAGGATGCTGCTCAATTATCTGCACTAACAAAGAAAATAATTACCATTGAAAGGCAGGCTGATACGATAAAGGATGAGCTGATTGAAGAAGTACTTACCAAGCGAGCTTATCTCAAGCAAAGCGCCCAGGATCGATATGAGTTGATCATTCGCATTGATAAAATATTGTCAAGAATTGAACATTCAGCTCGATTAATGGAAGCATTACACGTAGAATTGACGGAAAGAAAGAAACAACTGTTCAACGAGTTAAGTTTTCAAGTATCAGATACCGTCATAAAACTGCAGGAAGCCATTGAAAATTTATGGGTTGATTATAAAAAAGCGCAAGAAATAACCAGGGAGGTTGAAGAGAAGCGAGAATCAGCTAGAAAGGTCTTTTATAATCTTTTAAAAGCCATTAAAATGGATGAAATCTCGAATAAATCGTCGTTTCTCGTGTTAATGGCAGAATCGCTCATTCAAGTGGCAGTCTCCGCTGAAGTAGGCGCTGATCACGTGAGAGCCATCATCATTCGGTCGTACTAAGTGTGGTGAAAGGAAAATGTCCTTGGTGGCCGTGGTAATGCTTGTGGGGCTAGGCTTTTTGGTGGCTTTTGCCAT
>JAJRXH010000386.1 GCA_024276395.1 archaeon | reverse complement strand
CGAGTGCATTCCAGTTCTCTTATCTCGTACCACCGAAGACGAGCGTGATAGGGCTCATCACGAACGTTTCTGGCTGGACGGAACGTGACTATTATCAATTATTAAACGTGCTAGATGTTGCCATTGTCCC
This sequence comes from archaeon, assembly GCA_024276395.1. Classification (GTDB taxonomy): domain Archaea; phylum Asgardarchaeota; class Heimdallarchaeia; order Hodarchaeales; family S146-22; genus JAJRXH01. Next base: position 1,524 of record JAJRXH010000386.1, on the reverse strand, counting down.
TTTACACGTTGAAAATCGATTCAAGGACTTGTGGTCCGTTAAAAAATGGAAAGCAAGCAATCTAGGAAAGGACATCTTGTATAGAGAACGGTTATTTAAGCCACGATATGCCATCTATGTAAAGATAGCCAACAAAAAAGAAAAGCAGTCCAAGATGACTACGAATGAAGAAGTAAAGAAAAAAAGGAAAGAAAAACAAGACCTTGCATCCTACCTTGCCACTCAAGAGAATATGAAATCGGATAATGTTCAAGTTGAATCTAGTGGCTTGCCACGAGGTCTTTCGGAAGAGCACTTCCTTGAACACATCGAAAAGGCCTTGAAAGTTCCCCGTCGCATTCCCTCTTTGGGTCTAGACGATGAACTTGTCCTCATAAAAAACGTAGAACTCCTTAAATTGCAAGTTGTTAAAGAATCACACTATTTAGATAGCATTGCAACCTATGATGGAACATCGTTCCAACAAGATCTTTCAAACATTCCTCGTGGATCGACGATAATCCCAGCACGCATGAACAGAATCCCCATCAATTACGATGCTTCCAGAATACCTAGAATCACGAAATATCGTGAAATTGTCGAATTCTTGGGTGGACGTCTAAGGTTCGATAAGCCGAAACGAAACTTGCATCTCGATGCAAGAAATGGAATCCAAAGAAGCATCGAGTTTTTTTGAAACTGCAATTCGGATTAATGGTGAAACTCAAGAATGAAGAGAAAAATTATTCCCTTCCTTTCACTTTCAGACTTTTTCAATCAGCGGATGACTGATAACCACCCAGAGTCTCTCTTGCCTACTATTATCGAAAAAGCAGAAATGGGGAATGATAAGATAAAAAGACGAATCTTTAGTCCCAATGACAGAAGAAAATATCAATACGTGACGTTAACTGCTTCAGAGCTGTTAGAACTTCTAAAAAAAGAAATTATAGCGAAAACAAAGCCAATTGAGACGCTCGAAGATCACGTACTTTTGGCCCTTGATCACTTCAAGAATTTCTTCCACGCCAATAAACACGTGTTTGAAAGGGTCGTAGAAATTCTTGATCTTCCCAATTTTACGATTCAACACTTGAGAGACCTGTGTTTCTTGGCAATATACTTTCATGATATTGGGAAAGCCACCACGCAGTGGTACGATGACAAACTGCTGGGGAAAAACCCCTCACATCATCCATATTATGCCATGTTCTTCTTACTATTACCGATTCACCAATTGGAGGTTGTCTTAGATCCATCAAGAAATCTCTCTGTAAACGTCGTGGCAACAGCGGTTTTAGCACATCATACCGACTTGTGGAAGCACATGTACCATGATTCTCGAGTATCATTGGCTTTACCAACTTTTTTTGAGGAAATTTTGGATTTTTGTACGAAATACGAGAAAGTTCATGAGAGGATGTTTCCCAATGAACAGTGCCACTACAAGTTAACGTTTGATAACCAAACCCGGTTGCGGGTTGCAAAATTCATAATAGATCTTAAGAATCCGCGTGATCTCTTGCATTTAATGGATTTCAAGTT
>JAJRXH010000385.1 GCA_024276395.1 archaeon | reverse complement strand
ATGTTGAATAGTCATCAATTGGTAAATCTTTCATTGCATTCTCCTCTTAATTTTAACGAGAGTAGTCTTTTTTTCTTGGTGTAGGTGTTTTTTCCAATATTTCTTGAATGACCCTCACAGACTCAGTTCCACCAATCCATTCGCTCGTTCTGACGATGATTCGATGATTTAATGCGGGGATGGCAAAGTCTTTTACATCTTGTGGGATGACATAATCTCTCCCGCGGAGGAGGGCATTTGCACGAGCCAATGAAAGGAGGGCTAAACTTCCTCGTGGTGATGCGCCGAGTTGTACCCGGGGATGTTTTCGCGTTTTTTGCACGATTCTAACGATGTAGTCTACGATGGACTCATCTACGTATACCTCTTCGCATAATGCTTGAAACTCTCGCAATTCTTCAACTGAACTTATTGACTTGATGTGAATTTCTGATGACTTTCGATGCATTCTGTTTCGAATTATAGTTTTTTCGGCATCAAGATCCGGATATCCGACGGATAGACGTACCATGAATCGATCGATTTCTGCTTCTGGCAAGGGGAACGTGCCCTCTAGCTCTATTGGATTTTGTGTAGCTAAAACAATGTAGGGTCTTTCTAAAGGATAGGTTGTTCCGTCGATGGAGATTTGGTACTCTTGCATGGCTTCTAATAAAGCTGCTTGAGTTTTTGGTGGTGCGCGGTTTATTTCGTCTGCTAGGAGAAAATTGCTGAATATTGGGCCTTTTCTGATTTCGAATTCCATATTCTTTTGATTATAGATGTTTCCACCAAGGATGTCACTAGGAAGTAAATCGGGGGTGAACTGAATTCTCTTAAAATCGGCTGCAAATGCCTGTGCAAATAAATTTGCTATGAGGGTTTTCCCTAGACCAGGATAATCTTCAAAAAGAATGTGACCTCCGCCAAGAATGGTAACTAGCACCTTTTCTAAGAGGGTTTTCTTGCCAATAATGTAATTGTTGAGCGTCGCTATGATTTGCTGACATTTTTCAGTAGCTGTTTTAAAATCCATTTTTTTCACCAACTGCCGCATTTTAGATGATTTTTATCGCTAATCTTTGTTGTTGATTTTTATAATCTTGTACAAATCTTTTTAGCATTGATGATGATGGTAATTAATAATATCGTAATTGAATTAAATCTTCGTCCTTGATGCCTTTTGAGTCGATTTCTTCGTGTGTTTCCATTCTTTGCCGCATTTGGTCTTCTGTCTCCGCCAATTCTTTCAATCTTTTTACCCGTGATGCATTGAAGATTTTAATAAGCGTGAATGCTAGGAAGTAAAGGACAATTAGAAGAGTGAAGGTAATGGTCAGCAATGGTGATAATACAAATGAAAGAATGCCAAACACTAGAAGAATTCCAATAACTGTACCAATGAATAGGGAAAAAACAATGGTTCGAGAAGCATCCTCTAACAGCATCGTCCAATATCTTTTTTTGAGGGCTTGTAAACTTGATTTTCTTAAATCATCCGACCATTCTCTATCTTTGGATTCTTGAAATCCGAAATATTTTTGGATTTTTTCAAAAATAGTAAAATAATGTTCAGCATTCTCGATCAGATGTTTCCTTTTAAAATAAGAGATGAGACCAAGTTTTGAGGGTGGCTTAAGGTATTTCATTGTCCACTGAATGGGGTGTTGGAAGAATAATTTCAGTTCAGAATCGTCTAATGCTTCTATTATTTTGTCAAAATTCTGCCACATTACTTGGTTCCTTTGTTGTTTGATTACATTGTCGACTGACGGTGAGTTTTGTCTTGTAGTTCGTGTAACATTATTGGTTAGCTGGAGATGTGACATTGTTGACTGT
>JAJRXH010000384.1 GCA_024276395.1 archaeon | reverse complement strand
ATGACCTTCATTCTGCACCTTCAAGGTCAATATAGAGAAATTGTTATAAATGTGAATAAGACGCTGTCTGATGCATTCGGTCTATCGTCAATTGAATGAGAGGATTTAACTTGGTAGGTAACGAAAATCGGTATCAGCATCCTCTTAGTGAAAACCTGTACCACGTTACCTTGTTTGGTCAAGATGAAAGTATCTTGAGGAATATTGAGAGAAACATCAGGGATTCTTTATTCCCGTATCGCGTATTTTTGAAGCGGGCAAGGGATGCTGAAAAGGAGAGAATGATTTCTGCACGATTTAGGATTCTTGAAGATACAAAATCCATCGTATTAAAAAAGATTACGACCTCTTATCGAATCTTCTCTCCTTTCGTGGTTACATTCCAAATCAAAGGGTATTGGTATAGGATAGAGAATTGGGATGAGGTAATCGATACATACGAATTCAAAGATAAAGATGTTGATTTTTATGATCCAGACAGGATAGAGCTTATCAATTCAGAAACATATGATCGAGTGACCTTGACGAGGGATGATGGCAACATTCTTGTCAAGAAATCGGGAGCATTACCAGAAAATGAAGATGTTTCTGATTATCCCATTGTATTCATAAGGTTTTCTTCAAAAATTACAGAGGAAGATCAATATAACTACCGAAGAGTTCCCCTGGTTTTGAGCTTGGTGATAGATCCCGATAATTTAGACGAGATAAAACAAGGGACGAATGAAATAAGAGTGTTAAGTTGTGAGGAGAAGATTATCGATATATCCGATGATGAGTTGATTCAATACACCTTGACATGTGTAGGTTTAGTAAGGGAGGACGAAAATATCGATATTGATGGCTTTGAAATCCCTTCAAGACAATTTAATTTGAAGAATAAGTCTAGTCTGAAGAATCTTGACAAAATTAAGGTAAAAATTAATGGGGTTTTTGATACTGTCAAGCCTCTTCACAAAGATCATGAGAGATCAATCATCGTGTTACCTTATCGAGAGACGGAAATTGAAGAGATTCAGGTATTAGATAGGGACAACAATGAATTAATCACGGAAAAGGTTGAAGACATTCCACTTACCGAAATTATAGACTTGGAAACTAAAAATCGTTATGCAGTTGAGCTAGTTGATCATGAAGAGTACATTTTTAGGGATTTGAATCGTCGACAGCCACCACGAGATGGTGCCGAGGTTAAGGGTAATGATAATAATCATTACATCGTAAAAATCCGGAAACAGGATTTTGGATATGTGAGGATTCAATTATTAGAGGATGAGGATGAAGATGACACCATAGAATTATCAAAGAAGACATCATTGGACTACTTCTTCGAAGATGATGCTGAAGAAGTAATGGGATATAAAACTTACGATGAATCTAAGAAGCGTGGGATGATCTTTAAAATTATCGGGAAAGATCGTGAAAATCAAATTTTAAAACTCCAAGCAGGCTCTCAAAAGGCCTATGATTCCGTTAAAAATAAACTTAATAGGATGTTGAAGAATAAAATTCCAATTTATCTGATGAGGAATACCTATCAATTAGACATGCAATTGCGTGCAATAAAGACTCTGCAAGAGAGTCCGCTGGGTGAACATCGCCTCTTGTTAAGGCTTTGTGATGTTTATGATAGACCATTAGATCCATGGGATCCCGTTTCGCCGGTGGATATTGACGATTCCGAGTGGGTTGTATTAAAAGGTGACCACATCGAAGATAAGGAAACTCAACAAGAATTTGTAAAGATTGCTCTTGGGACTCCAGATTTTGCATTTTTAGAAGGACCACCTGGTTCTGGAAAGACAACTACGATCTTAGAGCTTATATTTCAGTTAATCAAACGGAATAAGAAAGTGTTGTTTGCAGCATCAACCCATGTTGCTATAGACAACGTTCTGGAGAGGCTTAAAAATGATTTTCCAGAATGGCTTGGAAGAGTATTCCCGCTTAGAATTGGAAGAATTAGTCAGGTAAGCGAACACATAAAGGAATTTCAAATTAATAACATTTTAAGAAAGAAGAAAGAAAGATTGATGAGTGAAGATGATATCATGATTGAATCTGAGGATGAAGGAGAATTTAATGACCTCATTCTGGAGAGTGCAAATTTAGTTTGTGGCACCATCCCTCATTCTCAAAGTCCGTTATTTCTCGAAATGATGCGACAAAAAACGTATTGAGGAGCATTATTGTCGGCGTGTTCGGAATCCGTGCCGACAAAAAACAGCAAGGCAGCCTCCTCGTTTCACGATCCCTCGTCATGTCTCCTCACGTGGACCATCAGTGGTGAAAAATCGGACGTGATTCTCAAATAACGGAGTTTGAAAAACAGGGGCACCATGGTTGGTATCTTAAAGCATCCTTGGTTTGACCCAAAAAATCAGAACTTAATTTTCCCAATGTTCGACTATTTGATTATTGATGAGGTCAGCAAGACAACTTTCCAGAAATTTCTGATTCCAGCTTTGTATGCGAAGAGATGGATTCTAGTAGGAGATATTAAGCAATTGGCTCCTTATGCCGAATCAGTGTATCTGGAAAGGTATTTTGAGAAATTAACTGATGCAAATAGGTCTCTTGTCGTTCCCCAAAATCTACAGAAGGCTTTATTCTACTTGTTCATCTTGCGTCACGTGTATTTCGAGACTAAAACTAAGAATAATGTTTACCAATATTTATCGAGAATGAGCTTTTGGGCTCCCTTAGAACCAGAAGTTTTTAATTTTCTTGGGAGAGAGGTTAGAGAACGCATTAAGAAAAGTGAAAAAGATCTCCCAATTACAGTCTTCATTGATGATTCTGATAAGAAGGCGCTTTCTGATGATGAAGTTAATTTTTTTGTCATCACTCATGATAAATTGAATGAAGATCCTACTACTCTCATGTTACTGACATCAGCAAGGGTTATTTTTGTTAAGCCCAGTTTAGTGAATGAGGTCGTCGATTACATCCCCATGAATGCGATGATATTAAACATTGAAGGCTGGGAAAGCCATTGTCAGTACTTTAGGTGGTCCTATTATATTGATACAATCTTTAAGGAGAAGGATCAATGGAAAAGGAAAAAAGTTCAATGGTATCTTAGGAGACAGAATGATTACTTTAAAGAAAAGAAAAGCTGGGCATCTGAGCTAAGCTGGAGATTGATCCGATTACATGAACTTCGTAATGTTAAAGAAAGTGGATCGTACAAAAGATATCTTGATGAGATAGCATTCTTATTACCAAAAACGGTTGAAGTAAGAAAATTCATTCTAAATGCATATTCAGTCGCATTACCCTCGATTTTAGAATCTTTACAAATGGGAATTCAAGACTCAGTGAGAGGGAATGTCGAAACAGTGTTGAAACGGGGATTTTCGAAGAAAGTTTTCCAAGAAAGGCATAAGATGTTGAAAAAACAATTTCGCATGCATCCAGAAATTTCAAAGTTTCCAGCTAAAGTATTTTATGAATTAAAAGCCTTAAAAGATAGTGATAAGGTTAAAAAAGAACGTGAATGGGATTATCGGAGGTACGGATCACGTCCTTATAAAAGCCGTTTGGTTTGGATCAATAAATATGGTCGGCAAGAATCTGGTAATAAAAATCCATCAGAAGCAAAAAAATTGATGTCAGAGCTCAAGGCTTTTGTTAATTGGGCACGAGGAAATCCCAAGAAGGAAGGAGAACCTTGGACAGTAATATGTCTGACGTATTATCTTGGACAAGAGAGGATACTAAGGAAAATGCTGAGAGATTATACAGGGCAAGTGAACCGTACAAGATATTTTGAAAAATATAATGTAAAAATAATGCTTAGTAGTGTCGATAAAGTTCAAGGAAAAGAGGCAGATGTTGTATTATTATCGATGGTTAGGGTGCGGAAAAAGAGGCCTTCAAGTGATGGGCATCGAGGTGGGAACATTGGGTTCATGGATAACCCTAATCGCCTTAATGTTGCTCTAACGAGGCCTAAATTTCAACTCATCATCATTGGTGATTTAGTAAATTTTGAGGATCAAGATGAATCTCCTTATCTGGAGAAATTGACTAAGCATGTAGCAATAGAAGGAAATCGAGTACCATTAAGAAGCCATGGATCTGAAAAAGCAAATTCAAATGTGGCAGCCAGTGAACTGAAGGATATTTTATCGGATCGCAAAAGAAGTGTGAGTTGGCATCAACGGAAAAGGGATGGAAATTTCAGAAAGAGAAAGAATAGAGATTACCGCAAAAAAAATATCAGCGAGGTTACCATTCAAGAGATAGACAAAATGCTAGAAAAAAGTATCGCAAGAGAGAATGAGTGTTTTTAGAGGGAATTACTAATGCAGGTAACATTAGCGCGGAAAGTGACTGTTAAAGTACTTGAAGTAATAGCATCTATGAAAATTTTTTCTCAGCGTCCTGACTACCAGAAAATACTTGAATTGGGAGAGGAAGGAAGAATAAGCAAGGAAGAAATTGTAAGATTGCTAGTTGAAGCTGGATATGATGAAAAAATCTCCGTTATTGTGGCCAAGCGTTTTTTTCACTATTTCGTTGAGCTAGGATTTATTGACGAAGCTGGTCAAATAACTAAAGTTGGGGAAGAAGTATTAAAGGATGGTATGGTCCCGCATCATGAACTTGGTAAGTATTTACTATGGATTGTAGACGATCCATTAATTGGAAAACAAGTCATTCATTTGGAGCGTTCGAAGAAAACTCGAACAGCAGGTATTCAAGTTGCTGAGACAGATGCCCTAAAGTTGTTGTTCCGCGAATTAAAAGGAAAGAAGTTTATTGATTTAATTGATGATGGTTCCAACTCATCTAACTCTTATTTCATGATCGATGATTTTTCGCCTTACTCAAGGGATGATAATATTTATTTTGCTGAAAAAAATATTTATCAGACTGAAATTCAGTTGAATTGGACAACAATAATGGATGATGATGAATCAGGAGAGAAAATCATTACATCATATGTGGTATTATCTGGAAAAATAAAAATTCCATCAACAAACGCATCTAAAGGACAAATTGTCATTAAAGAAGTTACTATTAAGGAATTTCCAAGGCCAATTAACATATCAAAGGACAAATTAGATTCAATTATGGAGTTCATTCTTTCTCAAAAAATGAAACATTTGTTAGGGTGGAATCGACGATTAATGGCCATTGAAATCAATGACTTAGATTTGTTTTCATTATCTGAAAAATCACTGAAGAACCACATTATGACGAAAAGTTGGAAGGATGGAATCTGGCTGGAATCTGATCGCTTTAATTACGGAGAATTTCTTGAGTTAAAGATTTCAGATGCACCATTGGTGCCGCGAGATGGTAAAATCGCTAGAAAGTGGCTGTTTTGGCTTGTTAGAGAGGAAACACGGAAACGATACATTACTGTAAGGGATTTTAAGTCGATTAAAGAAGATTTTCTGGCAAAAAAAGGTGTGTCGTTTTTTTACGACTTGATAGATAGAGTTAAGCTTCAAGATATAGTAGTAAGTTTGAGAAAGAAAGGGCAACTTGACCAAAGGACTTATTGGCACTTGCAAGCATCACTTGATCTTAACATGATATCTTAAAGGAGCCATTGAAAAATGAACATCACGAACACAAGTGCGAAGAGCATGGAAAGTATGTTAATAGAACCTTATCAAGGCAGCATTAGAGAAAATTATGAAGATGACCTTTATGAAAATGTTTGGGTCCCACTTCATGGGAAATCACCGAAAAAAACAATTGAGATTCCAATCCACTATTCCGATTTCAATGATCAAGTTCTCAATTTTTTAGACAATGCTAGTGAAGTTATCTGCATCTTTACTGATAAAATCATCTCTTCATATCTCGTTGACAAGTTATTGGACCTTCATCAAAAAGGAAAGAGAATCTATCTCTTAATTAATGAGTATCCTCAAAAAGAAGATCATGTACAACTCATGAAAAGGCTAGCTGGAAAAGTTCTGATAAGAATTACGGAAAAAAACCTCAATGGCTTTCACGTTATCTTATTAGATCCGCACATCAATATGAAGGGAAAAGGCATCATCTGCAATGGGGTATTGACTCGCATTCCGCCAAAAAATGAGGACGACTTTTCGATCATCCTCCAACTTAATGCAAATCAGGTAGCTGAATTCTATTACTTTTTCAAGTATTTATTCTGGTTTCATTCTACGAAAGAGATTGCCAATGATGATGAATATAGATCTCCCAGGCAAATAAGTTATAATCCTTTCAAGGAGGTCGTGATAGTACTAACGCTAGGATGTATCGTGATTACACGTTTAAGTCGTGTTTCGTGTAGCTTGCTTGTCGTTAGTAATTCAGTTCCAGGGGTGCTGTTAGACCACGATGCGGTCACGAGGGGTTTTGAACCCCGTGGTCAAGGTGCCTCGGCCATCACGTCGGAGAGGCGTGATGGCCTCGATCCTTGGATGTTCCTCATAGTAACACCATGAAGGGCTCCCATGATTGAGGTATTGCAACAGTAGAGAGTTCTTGTGACGATTACATGTTCACGTAATTACATTTCATCCTAGCGTTAGTGATAGTACCACCAAGTAGTGATGACCTTGTTTATAACTTCGAAAAAGAAGGTTTGAACTATTTTATGATGAAATTAGAAGAAGTTCTAAGTGGTTCGATTGAGAGCATCTTCCTAACAGTTCCAGCTCCTTTCCTTGATAATGGACACTTTTGGAGTAGAGTGTTAGAAGCATTTAGATCAGCAAAAAATGTCGAATTAGTCACAGTTATAGAAGCATTTCCCTATACCTATTTTCAAGACATTGATGAAGAGATGCGAGTATTTGGAATGGATCTTACTCTCTGTGTTAAGTTTCAGTATCTTATCATCAATGGTAGTGTCTCATTTCTTTTCCTGACAGATACAAGTTCACAAAAGAAGGACATTGAGGTCGCCTTGATATTAGATTCAAATCAAACACGACAATTACTAGAATTACATGAATTTCTGATTACAAGGGAAGCGCAATACCGATTTCATCCTAAAGTCTCATTACGTTCTCTTAGAGGTAACATCTTACAATATGATTCGAAGGGAGAGCTTCATAGTGTTCTGATCGGTGATGATAAAATAGAAACAATAGATTTGGGAATAATCGAGGACTCTAGCTTGGAGGAATTCATAAAGAATAGAGAAAAACCACCCAAAGATTATCGAAAGAAGAAGAAAAAGTACCGAAAGATGATTGAATACAAGTGGATACGAAAACCTCCTTCATTGCCAAAGGATGCGAAAAAAGATCCAATTTATGAGGAGTGGGATCGCTTTCAGAAAGATTACAGTAGATGTATCAGCCAATGTAAGACAATAATTAAAGAAACAAGAAAAGCTCTGGAAGAAGAATTAAAGAATGAAAGGTTGAAGGGATTTAAAGTAGGGAAGCTTCATCTACTTGCCAATCTTGAAGAGGAATTAGAAGTTAGTAAAGGGAGAACTGAGCATCTTAAAGAGCTGTGAAGAAGTGATGTTGAAGAACTAGTCCGGAAAATTAAGAAAATTGAAAATGAGGTATTTAGGACGCATGAAGAAGTGTTGAGTAGGATTCAGCTTGAAAAGGATCTAAAAGAACTTGATGAAGAGATTTCCAAAAAAGAGAAAGAAATGAAGGAGTTAATGGAAAAAATTAGTGATAACGAAAAACAAAGAAACGATCTTGAAAGGAGAATTCAAGAAAAAGAGCAAGAAATTCAGTCATTGAAGAAGAAAAAGGATCAAAAGGATGAATTAAAACCCTTGGAGGGTATATTGAAAAAATTGTTGTCAGAAAAGAAAAATCTCGAAAAACAAATTGAAAAAGATATGAACCGAAAGAAAAATATGGAGAAAGAGATCAAAAAACTTCATTCTAGGCGTAGACAATTAAGTGAAGATCTACATAAAAAAGAGAAGACAAGCACGGTAGAGGATCAAGGAAATGATTCACTTTCTAGGTTTTTAATCGGACCAATAAAATCTAAAATCCCAAAAAAACGCGATACCACAAACACTAAAACCTTGATTCGTTGGGAAAAGATAGATCTTAAAATTCCAAAAGAAGATCTACCACTTGTCGGAGTATTGTACAGGTCTGGAAATAAAAGATTTTTGGCAATCAAGTATTATTCGGAAATTGATGAAGCGAAGAAAGAGGCCAAAAGATTCAAATCACGTTTAGTTGTTGCTTAATTACATTAGATTTGAGGAGATTTAATAGTGATGAAAAGATGGAAAAAGTGATGGATTTTTTGGAAAAAAGAGGCCTCATTAACGTGGTAGGAATTGCAGAAAGTTCATTAGTAAATGGACCTGGTCGACGAACTGTAATATGGGTTCAAGGATGCAAGAAAAGGTGTGTAGGATGTTATAATCCACACACGTGGAATTTTGAAGTCAAGAATCTCTTCACTCCACGCGAATTATATGAAGTAGTCATACAAGCACATGAGAAATATAATACTGAAGGAATAACACTAAGTGGAGGAGAACCAATATTACAAGCAAGGTCGTTGATAAACTTTCTGAAATTAATAAAGGAATCTAATCTATCTGTTGTATGTTTTTCCGGTTATTATCTCGATGAAATCAAGAAAATGAAAGATGCTAAGGAAATATTAAAGTACATTGATGTGCTAATTGCTGGACCTTATGAGCAAGATAAACATACTACAAACCTACCTCTTGTTAGTTCGACAAACCAAGAATTGCATTTTCTAACTAATCGCTATAGTGAAGAAGATTTGAAAGGAATTGGTGATGTAGAAATTTATCTAACAGATCATTCTATGATCATAACAGGGTTCCCTTCTAAAATTTTTTTGGAGGAGATAAGAGGTTTATTCAATGATATGGAAACCTAATTAGGAGGCGTTGCTGCAAATGGAAAGTTCACAAGAGAATGACGGAATATATGAGTCCGTGAATGAAAAAATAGATCCTTTTCTAAAAGAATTTGAGACTCTAGTAAAGGCTGGATGCAAGGTCATCCAGGTCGTTTCTTATGAAAGGCAACGTGTTCAATATTTTGTTTTCAAGATTGCTAAAAAAATGCAGCAGCCATGGTTTTTGTGGTCAAGTACTTCTGGCCTGATGCAATGGGATGAAGACGACGAGCAGCTTGTTCAAGTGCAAGACATTTTAGAACCCTTAAAAATCATCCAGTATTTTAGACAGGAGAATTTCGACGGAATTTTAATTGTAGAGGACTTTCATCCATATCTGGATGTCAATTTACATCCGATGTTAGCTCCGGAGTTGATTCGTCATCTTCGTGAGATATCACTGTTACCACCCGAGGTCAAAAAGACCTTGATTCTTTCTCAGCCAATGAAAATGGTTCCTAGTGAATTGATGAAAGAAATGGCAATATTAGAGGTTCCACTTCCGAATATTGATATTCTTGGAGACATCTTTGATGAAGTCGTGACGAGGTTCGGACTTTCAGAAGATGATTATGAAAAATCACCAAAAATCCTTGAAGCTGCATTAGGGTTGACGATTATGGAGGCTCGTTTAGCTTTTTCAAAAGCTATCGTGGCTCTGGGTGCTCTAAATGAAAAAGCTATAGAATATATAATTCGTGAAAAGGAGAGCATCATCAAAAAAAGAGGTCTTTTAGAATATTATCACCCTGAAGAGACCTTAGAAGACGTGGGAGGACTGGATATTCTAAAAGATTGGTTAAGGCGTCGTGGAAAAGCGTTTGATATGGGAGCATCTGATTTTGGCTTGGATGCTCCTCGTGGTGTGTTATTGTTAGGAATACCGGGCTGTGGCAAAAGCTTAAGTGCCAAGGCCATAGCACGCGCATGGCAATTTCCCTTACTTCGTTTTGACTTAGGAAAGGTTTTTGGTGGGATTGTGGGTCAATCTGAACAAAACATTAGAGAAGCTCTTGATATTGCGAAGGCACTTGCTCCATGCGTCCTTTGGATTGATGAAATCGAGAAGGGCTTTTCTGGTGTAGGTAGTTCAGATCAAACAGACTCTGGAGTGACTGCAAGAGTGTTTGGCACATTCTTGACTTGGCTTCAAGAGAAAAAAGAACCAGTATTTGTAGTGGCCACTGCGAATGATATCAGCAAGCTTCCACCAGAACTATTGAGGAAAGGAAGATTTGACGAAATATTCTTCGTGGATCTTCCGACCTTTGAGGAAAGAAAAGAGATCTTTAGGATTCATCTAAGAAAGAAAAAAAGGAACCCTGATAAGTTTGACCTTGACAAGCTTGCAAGAAAAACTGAAGGATTTACTGGGTCAGAAATTGAAGAAGTCGTCAAAGAAGCCCTTTTCCTAGCATTTGACCAAAATAGAGATCTTGAAGAAGAAGACTTATTAAAAGCCATTAAGGGAATTACACCGTTATCTCGTACGATGGGTGAAACTATTGATGACTTACGGAATTGGGCAAGACATCGGGCAAAATTTGCTAGTTCTAAGGCTTTAGAGGAATTCAAGAAAAAAGCTTCTCCAACAGATGAGAAACAGGTACCAATGCTAAGACAAGAATTTTCAAATCCATTCATTAAGAAAGAAAAATAAAGAGGTGATTTTTTTGGGAGAAAGGAAAATTATCATTGAAATTGACGAGAATGGAAGAATAATAGCAGATGCTGAAGGATTTAAAGGACCAATCTGTCTGAAAGAGTTGGAAGATCTGCTTTCAGACATCGGGACAATTGACAAGATTGATAAGAAGCCAGATTATTTTAGCGTTGAGACAAAACATTTTCAACACACTAAAATAACTGTCAAGAAATGATGTTAAGTCCTTTTTTTCTCAAATCTCTTAAATATACTCAAGTAATAAAAAGCATAAAATAATTGTAGGAGGTGCCTCGATGAGCAGTGTTGTTACTCTTGAATTACCATTATTAGATTACGAATGTTTGGTTCAGGCAATTAAAGAGCAAGGATATGCTTGTAGAGAAGAAAACGGAAATATCATCATGAACAATGGCATTGTCCTCCAAAGAACTGAGATTGGTTTTCGTACCAGAGTGTCTCCAAGTCATCAACTCCTTATTAAGAAGATAAGAAAACGATATGAGAAGATTTTCCAAGAAAAAAAGAAAAAGATAGAGGAAAAACGGAGAGCTCTAGAATATCTTCTCGAAAAAGAGGAACAGTTACTTGAGAAATTAAAAGAATTGAGAAAGAAAAGATCAGAAATGATTAAAAAAGAACTAAATGTTATTAAAAAGGAACTTGAACAGGTACAGAAAGAAAAGACTGAATCATTGGAGGAACAAAAGAAATTAAATCAACAAATGAAGGTAATTGAAGAATATAGGATGAATATCATAAGAAAAATTGAGGAAAAAGCTAAGGCTAAAGGATATGAACAGCTAGTAAGTAAAAGAACTCAAAATAATAAAATTCAATTAGTTTTCGTGAGGCGACAATGAAAAGTGAAATGCCTCAAATTTTTTAATAGAAGAAATATTAGAATGATGTTCTCGTGAGTCCTTCAGCACTGGAGAACTTGCAAGCTTAGGATGAATCGAAAACATCAGAAGATTCACGTGACATCATTATGAAAAGAATCGCATGTCGAATCATTTGCCAATGAAGTCTTCATCCCTAATTAATCAGCCGCGGTTCTGTTATTTAACTGCATCTAAGCATAACAAATCATTCAATGGTCTAAAGGCTAATGAACCCGATATTTTAATTGAAACTTGATCATTCTAGTAGCCACGTGACTTCATCACGTGTTCTCGTTTTTTTCCTTGTTTTGATTCAAGCTTGAACTCTCATTTCCTAGATGAAACTAAGTGCTTTTATAAGAGATCTTGTAAAGTATTGTCTTGAAAGAATATTACTGGAAAATATGGAGAATTAGTGATCATGTGGTGTTGGAGCGTGATGAGAATCGATGTTGTCTGAACCAGCTCTCATTCTTGATGAAATTTTCGTAGGTCGCGAGCAGGAGTTACGCATTTTGAATCTTCTCTGGAAAAAAACCCTAAAAACTGGAGAACGTCACGTTTACGTGCTTCTAAATGCACCTGGGACGGGCAAAACGCGGTTGCTTCTTCACTTTGGAGAGCAGCTCGAACAACAACGACGCGGGCTTTTCTTTCATTATCGATGTAGTAGTCGTTTCACCACGACCACCGAACTTAACGTTGATCTCATCAAAAGACTTCGTGATCTCCTTTCAGCCAAAAGCAGCTTGATTCAAGAATACATTCTCTCCCAGAATGATGACTTGCTTGCGGAAGAAAAACTGGAAGAGCTTAAAGATGTCAAAAATCGAATGACTAGATCCATTAGGAAAGATCAAGCGAATCTGGTTGATGTTGTTGCTCTCATTCAAGATCTTGTCGCGCTCATTCCATTATTTTTCGTGGCTGATGAAATTCAAGAATTCCAAAAGAAAAGGTTACGAGTCATGAAAAATGATTCCGTATCTTCTGGTGTTCAAAACTTGATTGAAGAGACTGCACTTCATTATTTCACGAGAATTCTGAAGGACTTGATGCACGTTCCAGTTCTCATGATCCTTTCAGGCACGCAATATCACATTCTCAGCCAGATCGGTACCAAGATTGGTTCACCCATTGCTCAAAAGGTCGAACAACTAGTGATCAAGAATTTCACACCAGGCGAGATAGATTCATATGTGGATCAAGTCAACGATCGCATCTTGAAAAGGTTGAAGGTGTCAAGTTCATCAATGCAGGTATCCGATCTCGTTGTCCATTATCGTTGGTTCTTGCACGCGTTTAGCGGAGGTCATCCACGCACCATCGTGTTCATCACGCAGCAACTACTTGCTGATGTGTCCTCGTTTCTCCAGAAAAGTCACGATCGTGAGATCTTCGTGAACGCCTTGTTTCCCCTTGTTGAGACAGATTTCAAGAATCGTATCTTCACCAGTGAAAAACGAGATCAAATTCGGGCGTTGCAAGCGCACGAGTCTTTTCCTATCGTGAAGGAATGGTTGCTAACCATGGCTACCACAGGTCTATTACTAGGACCAGAACCAGTAATGTCAGAGGGAATGAAGCAACATCAAGTAACAGATCTCGTGTATCAGTTGATGACATTGGGTGTAATCGTAAAGAATGGACTAGATCAGTATCACGTAACTAGTTACTTCCACTTGTTGGCATTCTTGGAATGTTTCACGGGTGAATACGAAATGTTTCTCCATCAAGTGCTCACCAATCGTTTCTTCAAGCTGCTATGCGGTGGACACACTGGTTTTGGGTATACTTTTGAACACGTGCTTCTTTCTTCACTTCTTCTCAAGGGATACCAAGTGGCAGAGAGGCACGAGGTATCATCAACTAATGATGCGCATCAACACGTTAGAAAGAGAGAAACGGTGTTTCTCTTGTCTTTGAACAACATCACCACTGTCAAGGAGTTAACTGGTGATGTAGATTGGTCTCGGGTTATTCTAGTGCCTGGAACTCTTTATCACGTGCCTCAGGCTCGTGCCATTGACATGTTCGTGCTCACTCCAGATTCTCATCGTCTCGTATTGATACAAGTCACCACCACGGTTAATTCAAAGGTTCAAGCTAGAAAGATGGAGTCTTTAGCACGCATGGTGAATGAAGTAAAAATGATTCTGAGAGATAAGGACGTGGTCGGATGGTTCATTTCCTTGTTTCCCATATCAAACCGTGATCTTGATATCGAATCAGATGACGTGATCATCACAGCGGGACCGTCACTTCGCACCATCCTCGGTCAAGATCTCCTTGAACGGTTGATGAATGTCGAAAAGGAATTATCATCAAGGGGCTGAATGGATCATCCTTTTTTTACTTTGTGGGGTTTAAAATGCGGGATTTT
>JAJRXH010000383.1 GCA_024276395.1 archaeon | reverse complement strand
CCGACAAAAAACAGCAAGGCAGCCTCCTCGTTTCACGATCCCTCGTCATGTCTCCTCACGTGGACCATCATTGGTGAAAAATCGGACGTGATTCTCAAATAACGGAGTTTGAAAAACAGGGCTACTTGCTTCAAATGGGGTTTTAGCATCATTTTAAGAAGGTTTTCGTGCGTGTTGTCATTGAGGAAGATTATGGAGATTTTCATGATGAAAAATATCGTTGAACCACGCCATGGTGGTGATTTATCATCGATTATTTTATTGATAACGTAATTTTTATTAAGTTTAGGTTGTTGTGTGTGATATGAGTAATATGTATTTTTTGAAGATTGCTTGGCTTGGTGAAGTGACATCGGGTAAATCTACCTTATTGCGTAGCGTGCCATCCATCCGCTTTCAGTCCAGTTATCTTCAGACGGTAGGATCTGATTTTGCTATTAAGACTGTTTTTACAGAGCACAACGGTGAACGAGTGGCCATCAAGCTATCGATTTGGGATCTCAATCCATTGCCCATCTTTCAGGAATTGAGGACGCTCTTCTATCGTGGATGTAGTGGTGGGGTAATCATTTATGACCCCCAGAGAACAGAAACTTTTGAGACCATTCCTTACTGGGTTGAAGAATTAATTACCTATGCTGAAATGGAAAACATTGCCATCTTCATCTTAGGGATGCATGGTGTTGAAGCATCTCGACCATGTGCAAACATGATATCCCAAGAGCAAGTAGAACGTCTTCTGTCATCCTTAACCTCACGACATCCAATGGCGACTTTTGAACACGCCGTGCTTACGGACTCTGAGGAATATCTAAGTATGATCGACCTGGTATTGGAAACATTAACAGAGCATATCCTTCGAATTCTTAGTGATTCTATTGTCGGAGTTACAACGGCTGAGAGACGCGAAAGATGGGAAACAAATCAGTTGCCAATGCGGCTTACAGCTTTGGACCAAGCACGACCTACTCGAAGACTACGACGAACTGAAGGGGAGGTTATTTTAATAAATCAAGATGGTCATGATAATTCTTCTAGATTAGGGTTAAAACTTTCAAGCACGACGAGATCCTTGTATGAAGATAACGTGCCAATCTTACAAGTTAAACCTTTGTATCGTTGTGCACTCCATCGAGAAAGTATATCTCTCATCACTTTGAAACCGAATCGCAAGTGGATTCAGTGTCAGATTTGTGAGGCTTTTTTGTGCTTAGAATGTTATGAAATCATCAAGAATGAGTTCAATAATGAATGTCCGAACATGAATTGGCCAGAGACCCATCCCTTTACTCCACGAAAAGATCGATAGATAGAATCATCATATTTCTTGATGAGTGATGAACGAAAGTTGAAAAGCATTCTCCCATGATACCCTTTTAAGTCAGTAAGGTAACGAAGACGGTTTTTGTGGGTATTTTAAACTCTTTTTTCAAGAAGGATAATGATATTGAATCACGAAGGAAAGCATCAAGTTAGAAGAAATCTTTTTAGTTTTTGCAAGTTACGTGAAACATCTTTTGCCTTGCGATTTTCATCCCTCTCTTCGTTTTAGAAAAAATACCGTATTAGTCTTCAAAAGGTAAAAAAACGTTCTAATGAGTCATTAATTTTCCAAGTTTCTTTCATGACAGTGCTTGAAATGGTAAAGACTGTTCTGATTGCTCAGAAAAACTAACAGTGATGCTTTGAAGAAGATATTACTTCGAAATCAGTCTCCTCATGAATTTATTTTCACGTTCATTAATGCAAGTTGGACTGAGCTTTTGAGGGTTAAAATTATGGATGTCACGGAGCTGTTCGAGCAGGCACTTCACGCACCGACAATTTTCGTAGATGAACGAATATTTGACTCACATTATCTTCCAGAAACGCTTCCTTTCCGCGAACAACAATTCCAGGCGCTCACGAATTTTTTTCGGTCATTGATTTTGGACGATACGCCATCCCACGTGCACGTGATACTCCATGGGCCCGTTGGGGTGGGGAAAACCACTACAATGAAAATTTTCGGTACGAAAGCAACGGAATTTGCTCGTGTTAAGTCCAATCGCAACGTTGCTTACGTACATTTAAATTGTCGACGATATCGTCGAAGCTCCTTTCAAGCCACGAAAGCCATTTTAACTCAACTCATCGGACCAATGTCTCCACGGGGTTATTCAACTGGTGAACTCATCGAACGACTCCAGAATTATCTGGAGACACGTGAGCTGCATCTCTTGGTTGTCCTTGATGAAGCAGAATATCTCATATCACATGATGTCGAACTTTTAAACTACTTGCTCAAGCTTAAGGATAGTGCCACTAATGATGAAGCAATGCAACAAAGGTATGGTGCATCAATCGTGCTCATCGTGAGAGATAGATATGTGGAAAAAATACTAGATTCAGCCACAGCATCATCACTCCAACATAATTTCATCTACTTTCCACCGTATACAAGCGAACAGCTAGATGTCATCCTAAAAGAACGAATTAAAATTGGCCTGAAAAAAGGTACAGTAGCAGCTAACGTGAGACGTTTCATTGCAGAAATAGCAGCCGCACACGGTGGCGATTGTCGTCTCGCTCTAGAAATCTTATATCGTGCTGGTAAGTTGGTCGATGAACAGCAAGTAAATCGCATCCTGAATGAACACGTTCGCTTAGCTGCCGCAAGCATCCATCAGACTGAGAAGAACATCGTGCGTGATCTTTCATTTCAGCATCAGATGATATTGCTTGCATTGGTCAAGTTACTGAAAAAACGCGAAGACGAGTGTCAAGAAGTTATTTTTCCAGATCTTGAAGAAGAATATGCATCTTTATG
>JAJRXH010000382.1 GCA_024276395.1 archaeon | reverse complement strand
CTTAGATCGTCTTATCGCTTCTGAAAGCACGCTATCAGATATCTTCAAGCCCCAACCTCGTTTAAAAAGAGCAGACAGTGCTAAGGAAAAAAGAAAGTTAACGAAAGCATCTCCCAATTTTGCTAAATCTGGATCTTGAATCAATTCATTTAATAAAGGAGGTGAAAGATGTAGGGATTGAAATGATCTTGGTGGTATCTTGTCATACATATCAACATCCGTCATAATTCGCTGACTTGGTAATTCCAATGATTCGACTTTTTCATCATTTCTTTTTTCCTTGGTGGGTTGTTGTTGCGAATGACGGTAAGGAGCTACTGCTTGGCTGGTGACTCTTGATCCCTTGGAGGACATTTCTTTTGCATAGACTTTATCCCAAATCAACTGACGAACCACTTGACAAGTTAGCATAGTGTCCTTCGTCGCGTCACCGTTAATTCTCGGCCTCCCCTGCATTTCATACAATTGGCCTTGGTTCGCGGGCGAATTTTGAGTTTCATTAAACATGCTTGATGCACCAATAATCTAAATTTACATTCTCGTTCAGTTAGACGCTGGCAGCATGATGCACGTTGATTACTGCCACCTTACGAAATGATAGCTGCATATTATGAGACGGAAGAGGACACGTCTTTCAGTGATGACAATTTTAGTGAAGAAAGCAGCTTGCCTGAATGATGAAATCAGCATACTTGATGCACTATCATTCATTTCTTGCTTTCATAACGAGGCATTTTTAATCCCCTGCTGATTCAAGAGTTGTTCCAGTTCAACACACATTTCCTTGATTCTCTCAGCACCACGAATCACGTGCTCAGCAACGTCACCTTCAGCTTGTGGTCGAAGGCTCACGCGAAATGTAGGATTCGAAAGCACTGGATGCTCCAAGCGGTAGGAAGCATATAGAATATCTTCGTCCTGTTCGAGCACGTCTCGGAGTAGTACTAGAAAGGTATGCCTTTCGTTTTCTACTTCGATTTCCAACTTCTTTTTCTCAGGATTTAAGGTTTTTCTTACAATTTTCATCATCTTGAATCAGAACCTCTCATTTTTTATTGTTTTCAGGCAAATCTAATCCTTGAAATGACATTTCACTATCAACAGATGCTTTCATTACATCATAACCTTGGCTCTGCCGACAATCTTAGAATCATCCTCAATGAAAGCTTCTTTTTGTTAGTTAATAATGGTATCGAATTGGAGAAAGCAGCAAGTGCAAGATTTCTAAAAAATAACGCATGATCTAAATACATGAAACGGCGATACATATCACGAGGCATTTTTCCTCCCCAAGCATTACCTTGACTCATTCTCAAACATCTAAAGATCTAATCTATCAACAAAAATAGGTAATGAACAAATGGAGCAAGAGCATGAAACAACAACAAAACTCTCAAGTAAAATAAAGAATGATAAGAGAGCAGATCACGGCAAACTACTTACTATTCTGACTCTCTCTTCTTCTAAAACTTCTTTGGTTATCGATGATGTTTCAGTCACCTATTTCTTCAGTAGAGGTCGGTCAGTTACAAGTTACCACCTTGCAGCTTGAAAATCATAAGTCCAGCTAAAATAAGCAACGCAAAGGTAATGCACAGGATGGCAGTAAATAGATAAGCAAAGGATTGTTGAACGTCCTCAGGATCATACAGCGAGTATCTCAAGAAATAGAAACCAAGAGATCCGATGGCAATGAGAATACCTACTCCTATTGATTCTACCAAAAACTGCACGCTAAGTCCTGGATAAACTGCTAGAAACCTAGATCCTCTACCACCGATGGCAATGGGATTCTCCGACAAGTCATAAATACCGCCCGCCAACAAGAATATACTAGCAATGATGGCAATAGCTGCTAGATACTTTTCTGGTGCTTCAAAAGGCAGAGTAATCCGTTCAAGACTTAAGTTCACTCGGGGAATTTTGATGACCCCTAGCTCTACAACACCAGTTGTAGGCTCTGATTGGGACTTTTCGGGAGATGTTTTGGTAGAAGATTTATCTTTTCTCATACTCATCATCAGACACCATTATTTTTTTAGATCTCGAAAGCTGCCACGATTTAATGATGATAGGATAATTCCCTTAAACACCCATACAATCGTGATGCGAATTTCCCCAATTAATTAGACGACCATCATCAAATCACACTCAATACTCACATCATCACTGACGATTCTTTTTCAAGTTTCCAAGCCATTCATTGTTTGTTTCACGTTACTAATTACAAAGGAGAAAAAGGTAGAAAGTAAAAGGAAATTGGTATTCGAGTTCAACCGCATCGCGATGAAAGTGTTCCTAACTTCTGGGTAAGAGGTAAGATTCCATGAGTTAACCATGGAGCTGGCCAGGTTATTACAACCTACCCCGCATTTTAGCAGCAGAAACTAACTTACATGTCTCTCATCCATCGTGAGTGAGGAAGCTTTCCGCATGGAGCTAATTTAACCGAACAAGGACGTTAATCCGAGTTCATCTTCTTCCTCTTCTTCTTCCTCTTCTTCCTCAGCAGCAGGTGCGGTAGCGGCTTCAGCGCCTCCAGCGGCTGCAGCAGCTCCGGGAGCAGCAGGTGAAGCAGCAAAGGCACTTGCTGACTGAATGGCATCTTCAATGTCAATGTCACTCAATGATGCAACCAGTGCTTTCACGCGGTTATCATCAACCTCCACACCAGCAGCTTCTAGAATGGCCTTAATCCTATCTTCGCTAATTTCATTTCCAGTGCTGTGCAAGATCAGTGCGGCATGTACATACTCCATTTCAATTTCACGCTCCAATTTTGATTGTTGCTCGATTGTACGGTGCTACTCACAAATCTTCAAAACATAAACCAATAAGACGACGCAAATCGACAAGACTATCCTATGTTCCAGTTCTCTCATGATATTTTTATATCTTCTTAGTGTTGAACTAAATCATTTCCTTTTTTCAGTGGGATTCAACGGCATCTCAAAGACCATACTTCATATTATCTTCTCGTTGGAAGGGAGCAGCTTTCCAAATGTCAATCAGAATCCATATTCTCATTTTTAACGAGAAAGGATCTTATTTAGTGACTGTTCACCATCAATAGATATCTGCAAGATGGCATCTCCCCAGCGGAAAGCATCACTGACAAATCTAATTTGAAAGATTCATACTACTGTCCAACTACATTTCCGCAAAAGGTTGATGTTCCAGTCAGGGTAAAGAAAACCTACACGAAATCCTAACAATTATCATCGAAGGAAGAAAAAACTTGTAACTCCTTAATCAAAACAAGCACGATCACCAAAAAAATGCACTGATGACACTTCAAAATGGACCAGATCATCCATATTCTTGAAAGATCCTGAATGATGATTCATTCACTACTCTATGAGAAATTTTATAAAAATGAGTTGATCCATCCATTGAATTGAAAAGGAAAGTTCAACATCCAGCTCTTACTGGAAAAAGAAGACTATCTGACCTTAAAAAGAAACAACACGG
>JAJRXH010000381.1 GCA_024276395.1 archaeon | reverse complement strand
GTGCTTTGTATCTTTAACATATCATTAGCATGATGAATGGTACCGGTCACCGTGGGATTCCACGATCCCGTGAACACGTCTTGACCATCTATGATGAAGAACTTGTTGTGCATAAGATAAGAGGAGTTTAATGCCGTTACTGGGATTCCAGAATTGATCAGAATTTGAAAGGAGTTAATGTTTTCAGAATCGGTCACGATCCTGACGTTTACGCCTCTTGAGTGAGCAGATATGAGGGCATCAATCACGGGTTGCCATCCAATATCATACAAGGCAGCGTCAATCGAGGTGGTGGCTTGATCAATGGCGCTTATTAGCCCGTTAGAAATGTTGCCTTCTTGTAAGGACGGTTTATCCATCCAAGGAAGACCAGCTAGAGGATCCGTAAAATATACTTGAAAGAAATCTGAACCCGGTGCATTGGTAACCGTGACCGTATTTTCGTCAAATCCGATATTATTACTTGGATCTGTAGCTTCACATCGGATCACGTGGGTACCATCATTTTCCATGGTGGTGTCCCATAAATACGTGTTCGTGTTGCTTCTTAACGTGCCATCAATGAAGATTTGGTATCCAGAGATACTACTACTGTCATCCGTGGCAGTACATGTTACGGAAACCGTTCCACTGACAATGGCACCATCAGAAGGATTCGTTATGGTTACTAAAGGAGCAGTAGTATCACCATTACCACCATATCCAGACCCTGGATTGCCCAGTGATCCACTTGCTTCCCAATCACTAGGGGAATCCGTATCTAAAGGCATATAATTGGCATCGTTCATCCTTCTGATGGTACCGTCCACGGCAGCGATGTTCCATCCAGTGACATATCCTTCCCAGGCAACAAAATCGATTTCCACTCCACTTGCATCCCTAAGGATGAGTTGATCGCCAGAGTTCCCTAATGCCAATGTCATTGTATCTGCATCTGGAGTAAATCCATACAAGGATTGAAATCCGGCGGTATCTCTTGCAAACACGAAATAGCCTCCAGCTGGAATGACCACGGAGGGCAAGGTGTTCGTTCCGACGTTATCGGAAAGTGTCCATCTATCAATGGAGATGGGGGTACTTGTCGGATTGTAAAGTTCGACCCATTCACACGTGGAGTCGCAACCTGGGGTGTCATACAGCACTTCGGTGATGACAATGTTCGTGCCTGAAGGATTGGCCAGAGAGCGAGTATTATTAGGAGAAGAACCTGTTAAGGGCAATAGAGTTGCTATGCTTAAAATTAAGATGCTAGAAACGAAAATACTTAATAATATAACTGATTTTGTTTTCATTCAATTCACCTAACAGATCCAACCTCTACAGCAGCTAGGGGGTTGGGCACAAGTGTCTTCTTCGACCTCACATCTGACCATCATGTTTATATTTCTTCTCAGCTGTGCGCACAGATCATAACATCGCCATCTAGATGATGCTATCTATGGTTGTTACTCGCTGCGGTCTATAGGTGTTGCTCTCAATGTTAGCCGTGTATTTGTCAAATTAAGAAAATGGAAGATTTTTGGAGATAAAAATACACGTGTTTTATTATCGATGAATGAATGAGAGATCATCAATTAAGGAGGCTCATTCTTGTCCATACTCAAAATTTTTGCGTGTTCAAAAAATTTTTTTATTGTTCAATCGGAATGTCGAATGGAAAAAGGAAGATGTAGTGATCAATGGTGGACTTGTATAGCGGTGAAAATTCAAGGTACATAGGATTACTCGTGACGTTAGGCAAGATGGGTGCTTTGAAACGTCCAATCGAAATCACGACCGCCGAATTAGGGAAGGAACTTTCAGTCTCGCAGCAAACTGCCTCACGGTGGCTTCGCAAGTTAGCAACACTTAAGTGGGTGGTTGTAAAGAGAACAATTAATGGAAATATCGTTCAAATCACGGAATTAGGGAAAGAAATTTTGAATGAAATCTATATGGATCTGTGGGTCGTTCTCCATGGTGCAAGACACAAGACAACAGATAGA
Source organism: archaeon (assembly GCA_024276395.1). Taxonomy (GTDB): domain Archaea; phylum Asgardarchaeota; class Heimdallarchaeia; order Hodarchaeales; family S146-22; genus JAJRXH01. Next base: position 2,283 of record JAJRXH010000381.1, on the reverse strand, counting down.
GAACTCATTCTTTCTGGGATTGTTACTCAGGGTTTAGGTGAAGGAAAGTATTATATGAGCTTGGATGGTTACGTGAAACAGTTCATATCGACCCTTGGCTTCAAACCATATCCTGGAACTCTTAATCTTACCATCACGGATGGCATTGACGAGCTAGGTAACGTGCCACCTGAGTTGATTTCTGGCTTTTATCACGATGGTAGAAGATTAGGGGACGTGCACGCCTGGCCAGCGCTGCTTACCATAAAAGAAAAGAAAGTCGCCATCCCATGTGCCGTGATCCGTCCCGTGCGAACGCATCACACGACAAATGTCATTGAAATCATTGCCGAGGAGTACATTAGAGGAAAATATGGCGTGAAAGATGGCCAGGAACTTCTGGTCGTGATAAAATGATAGGTGAACCACCTTGGGAGTAAATTTTGGAAAATTGTTGGATCCCATCAAGAAAGAAACCTCAATCAAGGCATTTGCTAATCAAAAAATCGGCATCGATGCTTATAACATGATATATAGTTTCCTTACTACAATCCGTACTGATGATGTTCGTTTTGGCAATGGTTATTTTACTGATTCAAGGGGAAACGTGACGAGCCATCTCATTGGAATGTTTAATCGGCTACTATATTTGATGGAACATCACGTGAGGCCAGCAGTCATCTTTGATGGCGAGCCACCTTCTTTTAAAAAAGAAGAACTAGAATCAAGAAAAGCGCAAAAGCAGAAATATGAAGAAATGAAGGAAACTGCCTTGGCGCAGGGTGATTTTGAAGCAGCTGCCCGGTTAGCGGCACGTACCACGAAGATAACCTCTAATATGGTACTTGATGCAAAACACTTGTGTGAATTACTTGGGATACCAGTGATTCAAGCACCAAGTGAGGCAGAAGCTCAAATTGCTAGGTTATGTCAAGATAAAGTTCTCGATCATTCAGCTAGTCAAGATTATGACTCCTTGTTATTTGGTGCACCTTCATTGCTATTGAATTTTGCGATTACTCCCTTACGTCGGACTAGTGGAGGCTCTAAAACCCAAGTTTCAGTGTATCAAGTGAGATTGGGTGATGTGCTCTCCCATCTAGAGTTGACTTCGCGTGAACAACTCATTGTAATGGGTTTACTCATTGGGACTGATTATAATAAGTCTGGAATAAAAGGAATCGGTCCAAAGACGGCATTAAAAATCGTGAGAAAAGTAAAAACTCTCGATGGTGCATTGCAAGAAGTCGTGAAAAAAACGGGACAAACGATTGAAGAACTGTTTCCTCACGATCCACGTGCCATTTACGAGTTTTTCAAGAACCCTCCAGTTACATCTCTAAACGACCTAAGATGGAAGGAAGTTGATCATGATGGCCTAATTCAATTCCTAGTTGAAGAAAGAGATTTCAACGAAACACGAGTGAGGTCAAGGTTGCAAGAGTTCGCAGAGAAAAGAAAACAAAAGACATTAGACTCATTTTTCGGTTGACTATCAATGACTTAAAAAATGCTCGAAAAAGAGTCATTCTTGGAAATTTACTTGCTGTAAATCATTTAACATCCTCTTCAATCAAATCATGGAAAAGCATAGGGTCGATTCACGATGAAGTTCTCTCGAAAGCATCTCATCTTCCTAATGGTCGTTCTTGAATTGGCAATATATCTAACCGCAGTGATGCCAGTTCATGGCCAAGAAAAAATGGACACGAGAAAAGTGGGGGATTATCAAGAGCCCTTGAAACAAGGTGACACCATTAATGTTACCTATACGTTAATTAATGATTACTTTGAACCACTTTTGAACGTTTCCTTGCAAGAAAAAGTCCCAACACAACACTTACGAGTTCTTCAGACTGCAGATTCGGACAACAGAACATTATTATATAATGCAACTACCATTAATGCGTCTTGGTCACAAATCAATCCTGGTGAACGTGTCGACTTTTGGATAGCCTTCAATGTTACCGCATTACCGGGCACGATTGTCATCTTAGAGCCAACGAACGTGACCTATTTCTTGGTTAATGGTTTGAAGGAGACCATAAGAACGAATAGTCTGAGTTTTCTAGTTGCCAAGGTGAATACTACCACGACAGCAGTCACGACTGCGGTTCAATTCAAGTCCTTAGGAACTAAAACTCTTCCAGATACCGTGTTAGGATTGATGTATCTCGTGCCTCTCCTCGTGATGTTCACCACCTACTTTCTATGGAGGCTCGTGAGACGGACGTGAGAAAAAATGGGAAATGATGAAGGAAATTCTTCTCATCCTTTTTTACCTAACCTTTCTCAGTCAATGCG
>JAJRXH010000380.1 GCA_024276395.1 archaeon | reverse complement strand
TGATGGTTATGATAGATAAACCGACAATGATGGCAAACCAATGAATGAATATCAAGAAATCACCAAATGATTGAGGATAAATGACCAAAAGGCCTTCTAGGACCGCATAGATGATGATTACCACGATGGTAATGGGAATTTCAGGTACTTGAATCGTGCGGTCAACCTCTCTTGCCCCCTCGTAAATCAAATAGATAACACCACCAAAGGTGACACTATCCGCAAGAATGATCGTTGAGATATACATGAATTCTAAATTAGAAAGCCACGTTTCCAGCATTTTCTGAAAAAATGGAAGGATGCCGGAATAAAAAGCCCATGATACAATTAATGGTAAGGGTAGATACAAGATACCGATTAGCAGAGATGTTTTAGAAAGATATCCTTTCTCTTTAGATTTTGAAAGCATTGCACCAAAAATAAAGCCTGCTAACATTGATATAGGTGGTGACACGATTGGAATCAGAAACATGAGAACGATTAGATAATTAACCCCGTAAAATACTTTAATTGTAACTGGTAATCGCCAGATTCGTGAGCCCATATGTTCATAAGCATCGGCTAATTGATACCGTTGCTTGATGCTCCATAGAACATAGGGCAACGGAAATAACACCACCGTTCCAAATAGAATTAGAATCTTGACAATCTCTTTATCGAGAAAAGGAAGAGAAAAGACTCCAGAATCAACAAGTGGAAACACGAGGAAATTAGTCAAAACAAGAAAATAAATGGGAAAGAACAAGATCTGAAGCAATACCACGATTAAGCCCCAATATATTTCAGATTCAAAGGCTTCGTCATAATCATAAAATGCCATTCCTCTCACCTTATTGAAATCTGTCGACACGCACGTTAAAAAGCAAATAAGTTCGATCGAGGGTGTCCTTTTGACTCTGACACGTCTAAAACCAATAAATGAGGTATTTTTTTACGAGGACTAGATACTAATTCAAACCAAATAGGCACATCTGGATCTAGACGCCCTTTTTGGATTGCAAATTCTATCACTGAACCAAACGCATTCACGTTTTGGTAACTAAATAAAAGTTTCAAGGCAGTATCTACATCCACTTCCTTTCCACCATAAAATTTTTTCGAAGGGATGATTTTTTTCTTGGTTTGTGGGTGAATTAATGGTTTTCCAATGAGGTCCGAATCAATTAGAGCAAGAACTTTCTCTCCACTAGGATCCCGGTGTAATTTAGCAAGAATTTTCTTTTGTTCAGGCGACTCCATTGCCATCTAGCTTCCTTAGAAAAGTCTTTTCTCCAAACATCAATTTTTCTTTAGCACGACGTGAAAATGTAAAAAAATGACTGAAATGAGGCGAAAGACTCGACATTTCTTAAACAGATTGACGTGCTCCGCAAGCTTCACAAACTTTGATGGTCAGACGTTCTTCCTTTATCAAGTGAGTATCAGGTTTTTCGCAGATGGGACACAACACGTAATGTTTGATGTAGGTACTGAGGACCTTATTCAGCTGTGGTTCTGCAAAACGACCCTGTAAAACCAGACGATTACCTTCTTCCACGGCTGAAGTTGCGTTTTCTCGTGCCAAATACTTACTTAAGTGATCTTTCCTCTGTTCATCAGCATTCAACGCCTTAAGAATATCTTGCCAATTCACAATGTAAGTCTTGCTTCCTTCAATGATAGATTCGATGGTAGGCATCACGAAACGTTCTCTAGTAAGGATTTTCTGGGGTAATTGTGAGCGTGCTCGTTGTAACAAGCTTACATATTCTTGTTCATCCATAAAATTACCACCTCGCTTTCTAAGATACTTCCCTCCAAAACAGTTTTTAAGGATGCTTATTGATAAAAAAAGAGGAGAAAAATTCGTTTTTCACTCAATCTCTGCTTGAAGGCGGGTTGGAATAACACGTATTTCAACATTGTCTCGCGAGATTTCTTCCTTATCAGTAGCCACCTTAATAGTCTTCAAAACAAACTCAACAGCCTCTTTCAATGACATATCAGATTTATATTCTTTTCTTAGGAAATCAATTGCCTTAGAAGCACCTTTACCAGAAGCATAAGCCCGTGTTTCAAAAAAAGTTCCACCATTATCCACGAAATAGAGATTGGCCACATCCAACGTGTCATAGTATCCAGCAATGAGCAAGGAACATCCAAAAGGTCTCAATCCACCTGCAAGAGTGTGCCTAGCCATGATATCACCCAATCTCATTGCTAGTGACCTAACACTTATCTTCTCTCCATAGACCAGCTTATGATTCTGGGCAATGATTCGGGCTTGGTTGAGGAGGATGGTTGCATCAGTTGATAGGCCAGATGCCACCAAATAAAGATCATCATCAACCTCATTGATCTTTTGGGGCCTCACGATTAAAGGATCGTGATATAATTCTCCACCAATGACGACAGTTTTTCCTTCGAGGACCATCGCCACTGTTGCACTACCCCGTTGACTAGCAATTCGAGCATAATCTAATTGATTTAATTCTCCTTGGGGCGACCACATTGCCGCTGTCTTATCATAAGCACCTCTATTGTCAAACATAGTTTCTCACCTCATCATTCTCCCATATTTCTCTTTACTTTCATATTTCTGGACTTTCATGTTTCTGGAGTTTCTTGATAACCTAACGTGATGGAAAAAGTCTCTGGTTTCTTATCTTTCTGGAAGATGATGCCATCAATTCCATTCCCCGTGGCGGTATCCCTTCCAATAGCAGACATTAATGATTTTTTGGCCAATGCAACAGCGTCATCCCTCGAGAGCTCTTCATCATAATCCATTTCAAGCACTCCTAGCGCCATCGGTGATCCAGAGCCTATTGAGAAATAATCCTCTTCACTAACAGCACCAGATAAATCAAGAGAATATACATGAGGGCCAGTTCGATCTACGCCAGCCACCAGCAGTTGCACCCAATAAGGGAAAAATCTACGATAGCCACCGTACAAGATGGTACCGAGCAATGAGCTAGCCACGTGAACCGTTGCCTTGTATCCATTTTCGAGTTCATACAACTTCAGTTCAGCCCTCATCAAATCAACAAGCATCATGGCATCTGAGACAAGTCCCGCAATTCCCACGCCAATGTTATCTGCAATGATGTGAACTTTCTTTGCCTTTTTGGAAGCAACTAATGTTCCCATGGAAGCTCTTCGATCGGCGACTACTATGGCGCCATCTTTAAACCTCAATGCGACGCCAGTCGTTCCTTTCATCTGCTTAAATTCTTTAGCAATGCCTATTGGAGATTGCATCATTTCATCACCATGCTGTAACTGCTTTATCTTCCATTACTACTTTTTTCTTGATTTTATAAAATGACTAACTTCACCGCAAAGCTATTTTAATAGTAACGAATTGCTCATGGAATGGAGGAAGAGCAAATGACAAAAGCGATGTTAAAAGCTGTTATCATCTTTAACCCAGCATCAGGTGGTGGAAAAGCAAAAAAGAGATTACGAAAATATTTGAATGAGATAAAAAGAATCTTACCAGATATTAGAATTGAAGAGACAAGATATCAGGCACATGCCATTAAACTTGCTAGAGACTTATCTACAGAGGTCGAATTAATCATCGCGGCTGGGGGAGATGGTACTCTAAACGAATGCGCCAATGGAATTCTCAAGGCGAATCGTCAAATTACTTTAGCATCACTACCAATAGGTACCGGTAATGACATTCCCCTACCCAATGGGATGACAACATCTCCCTCTGAGTTAATTCAAGCTCTCAAGAATCCCCGATACCATTTCATCGATGTCGGATATGCTATCAAGCACGATCGTTACTTCTTGGGAGTTGCTTCAATGGGATTTGATGCTGAGGTGACCTACCGAGCAAACAAGGAATCAAAACGGTTTCCAGGCACATGGAATTATTTCATGGCCATTTTCAAGACCTTAAGAGAATTCAAACCAAAAAACATTCAAATAAGATTATCTGGTAACGTTTCACTCCTTAATCCAGATGGATCCATCAAGAAAGAATTAACCAGTAACTTTACGCTCCCAGAAAAGGAGATGATGCTCATTGCAATTGGCAATGGAACGAGGTATGGAGGGGGAATGCTTGTATGCCCGCATGCCAAGCCAGATGATGGGTTACTTGATCTAACGTTTGTTCGTCCGGCCAAAAAACGAGTAATCATTAAAGTATTACCGAAAGTATATCGAGGCACGCACGTAAAACATCCACTAGTGAGAACAGCCAGAACTAAAGAAATAGAAATAAAATCGGATGACTTGGTGAGACTACAAGTCGATGGTGAAGTCTTGGGGTTCATTCCAGAAACTTTTGAATGCATTCCCCAAGCACTCCGGGTACTATCACGAACGAGTCATTCATCCTTCAAAGCAACTCATTGAAGTGGGTTCCTAAAATAAACTCCAGCAAATTTTGATTTTCTTCCTTGTTCTTCTAATTCTTCTTCTATTCGTAATAATTCATTGTACTTAGCAAGACGTTCGCTTCGACATGGTGCGCCAGACTTGATTTGTCCGGTAGCAAGACCAACGACCAAGTGAGCAATGAAAGGATCCGTTGTTTCACCAGACCGGTGTGACACCATTACACCCCAGTTATTTTTCATAGCAAGAAGAGCGGCATCAATGCTTTCACTAATCGTGCCTATCTGGTTGACCTTTAACAACAAGGCGTTCACGGACTTATTTTCCAGTGCACGCTGGATCCTTTTAATGTTGGTCACCAACAAGTCATCCCCAACCACTTGCACGTTTGATCCAAGTTTTTGGGTAAGTCGTGAAGGAGACTCAAAGTCTTCCTCTTGGAAGGGATCTTCAAGGCTCACTAATGGATATGCATCCAATAATTCTTCGTAGAACGCAAGCAACTGATCTGAAGATAGTATTTTTCCAT
>JAJRXH010000379.1 GCA_024276395.1 archaeon | reverse complement strand
CTCGTGGCATGGACAAGATGCTCGTGGATAATTTCGGCGATGTCGTGATCACCAATGACGGCGCCACCATCTTGAAGGAGATCGAGGTCTCCCATCCCGTGGCCAAGTTCATCGTGGAACTCAGCAAGAGCCAGGATCAGGAAGTGGGTGATGGCACGACCACGGTAGCCGTGTTGGCGGGTGAATTGCTCAAGAAGGCCGAGGAATTGCTCGATGATGACATCCATCCCACGGAAATCGTGGAAGGCTACCACCTTGCCACCAAAAAGGCCATTGATGCTCTCAAGACCGTTGGTCGGAAAGTGCCTGTTGATGAAGTGGGAACACTCAAAAAGGTAGCCTATACTGCAATGAACAGCAAAATTGTAAGCACTTACGGAGATTATCTAGCAGATCTTGTTGTCGAAGCCATCAGGCACGTTCAAGAAGAAAATGGATACATTGATATCGATAACATCAAAGTTGAGAAGGTCGAGGGGGAAAGTCTTGCTCAAACGCAACTAGTTAAGGGAATCGTTCTTGACAAAGAAGTCGTGCATCCCGCCATGCCCAAGGAAGTCAAGAACGCCAAGATTGCGCTCATCGCCCAGCCCTTGGAAATCACCAAGACCGAATTCGATGCCGAAATTAACATCACTGACCCCGAACAACTCCAAGCCTACCTTGACCGCGAGACCGAAATGCTCAAGGAAATGGTCGAAAAAATCAAGGTCACAGGCGCCAACGTGATCCTTGCACAAAAGGGCATTGATGACATGGCCCAACACTTCCTCGCCAAGGCCGGCATCATGGCCGTCCGTCGCGTCAAGAAATCGGACATGGAAAAACTGGCACGTGCCACCGGCGCACAAATCGTGACCAATCTCGACGACCTTCGCACTGATGACCTCGGAGAAGCGGGATGGGTGCACCAGGAAAAAGTCGGTGATGAAGACATGCTCTTCGTCGAAGAATGCCCCAAGGCCAAGTCCGTGACCATCCTCGTCCGTGGCGGTACTGAACTCGTCGTTGATGAAGCAGAACGATCCATCCATGATGCCCTCTGTGTCGTCAGAAATGTTCTTATGGAACCATGGATCCTGCCTGGCGGTGGAGCTCCAGAGATTGAGGTTGCTAGAGTTTTGCGGGATTATGCCGATGAATTCCATGGCGGTAAGCAATTAGCTATTCGCGCCTTTGCCGATGCCCTTGAAGTGATCCCTCGAACACTTGCCGAGAACGGTGGACTTGATCCAATGAACATTCTAGTACAGCTTAGGACTGAACATAAAGAAGGTAAGATTTCCTTTGGTGTTGATCCGATTAATGGTGGAGTCAAGGATATGTGGGATCTAACAATTTTTGAGCCAGTACTGGTGAAACGTCAGGCAATTTCTGCGGCATCAGAGGCTGCACAAATGATTTTGAGAATTGATGACATCATTGCAGCTAAATCGACTAGCACGAGCGATACAGGTGACACTTCAGATACCGATACAGATACTGAAAGCAATTCTGATTAAAATTCGTCTTTTTTCTTATTTTCTTTTTTTATGTTGTTACACGTTCGATTAGATTTGTCAAGTCTTTCTAATTGAGATTTTTTTTCTATAAACGCTCTTTTTCTCAATATTGAGAATCATTCTCAGTATTGATGGTAGGAAAATTTTTTTTCAATTTGTCCTTAAATAATCCGCATGGTGGAGCGTAGGTGGGATGACATTGATGCAATCAAACCCAGAGTTGGGTGAGTATGGAGTACAGAAAATGGAACGGATTCACGATGAAGTGTGTACATTTAGTCCAGTCATTCGACATGAGATACAGGAGATCTTCAGAAGTCCTGTCAAGATGTTGTTGCTTACAAAGGCACTTAATCATCCAGTAAGGCTGCAGATATTGAAGGTATTGTTGAAAAAAGATTCTTGTATCTGTGAGTTAGAATATTATTTAGATGTAAATCGTTCTGTGGTAACACGGGCTGTAAAAAACTTGGAAGGAGCTGGATTAGTTAAAGTAGTTCCGTATAAAAAATATAGATTAGTATTTCTTAATAAAGAAAAATGGCTAGTTCAATTTTTGGAGCATTTATTTAGCTTGGATGGGGAAAGATCACCCTCCTTTGAGGACACGGAGGAGTAAATCTTAAATTGTTTTTTCTTCTAATGCCTCCTCTCGAGCGAGCGTTCGATATGTTTATATAACGATCAAGCGCACGTTCGCACATGAGCAGAGATGACATCCTCAAAGTAGCGGCTAGACTTTTCATTCAGCATGGTTATCATGGCGTGACAACAAGAATGCTCGCTCGAGAGACGGGATTGTCAGTTGGTACCATTTACCACCACTTTACAGATAAAAAACGACTTTTTTATGAGACATTAGCTTTTTATGTCAAGAAAGATCCGCTCTTATCTAGCAATGTTCAGAGCATTGAAGAACTCTTTAGCTATTTGATTGAGCATCATCGCTATTATCGTAATCAAACACGGTTATTTATCGAGACCAGGCAAATTTATTCAAAGATTGATGATGCATTAAAAGATCCCATTTTTCTCAAGCTGAGGAATGAGCTTCTTTCAACCTATTTGGGATGGATCAAATCATTCATCATGAAAATGTATCGATTCATTCCAGAAGAGAAAGCAGAATGCATTGCACAAGTCGTTTTTTATTCATCATCTGGAATATTTCAAGCTGCTCTGTTTAACCCTAGTCTTGATTTGAAGACACTTCTTTCTGTTGCTTTAGAAATAACGACGAGTTATCTTGCCACATTAAATGAACGCAAGACCACGGATGTTGAGTCAGATAAAAGAAATTTTTAACTTAGAAAATGATTGAAATTTCGTAGGGAACTTGATTGCCTAATGACAGTGAAGAAAAATGATGGAGGTGTGACGAAAATGAGGAATCCTTTTAGAATCATTGCGGAAACAGTTCGGCGTCATGAACGTCGGTTGCTCCTTGTATGGGTTTTAGTGGTGTTAGTAGCCGCTCCCTTTGCCATTCAAGCTAGAGAGATTACTGAATCTTCTGAGGCAGAGTTTGTAGGAAATGTTGAATCTGTTCAAGTGGAAGATTTACTTAGGGAGAAATTTCCAGAAATTCCTAAAGCCACGATGGCCATCATCATCGACGCTAAAGATCCGAATTTTTCGGTGTTTGATCCAAGCATTCAGCAATTTCTCGTAGAACTTGAGGACCAATTGATCTCAGATGAAAAGTTAACTTCCTTGTTAAACGTGACTTCTTATAAGAGCATTGAACGGGACGTTCAAGACCAATATTGGCAGTACATGAATGCCACTCAAGAATCACTAAGAGAGACTTTTCTGAACCTCACACAGGGCCTCATTCAGAATGTTACAAACCTTCGTGCTCTAGTGCTTTCCTTGAATCAAGCAGTGAACTTGACAAGACAAGGTGTTTTGGGCCTAAATCAATTGCAATATATGGTTCCAGGTATGTATGAATTGACATGGTGGAACTTGAGTCGTGCCGCTTTTTATATTGGCAACTTAACTGATGGATATGCTCTTAATGGTAACTTAACTGAGACGGAACTTACAGATTTGATGAAAGTTACTAATGTTACGATATCGGGGAGTTATTACGCGTTAACTCAGTCCTTGTTAACCTATTATTATGCAGCTACGAATTTCACGTCATCTCAGTTTGGTGGACAAAAATTAGGGTTTGCATTTCATAACTTTTTGTCTCCAAATCAAGTTGATGAGATTTTTCATGGGATGACCTATAACTTTACGGAGGCCATTTTAGAATCGCAACGTTCTATTCTTGGTAATGATACAGTCGAGTTAGCGAAACTGTATCTTTCCATCTATAATTCGACTTGGAGCACGGTATATCCAACAATTGTCACTACTCCGTCATTTCTATCATATGTTGGAGCAGCAAACTTGAGTGATGCTCTTAGTTCTACTAAGTTGCCAATAATCCGTGGCTCTCAATTACTTGTTCTTGGCACGTTAAAATCTGTCAATGATACTACCTTTCCCACGGCAGTCTCTTTGACAAATGATACCTTGAGGACAATTGGACAAAATGAAACAGCTGATTTGTGGAACTTGGCAGCACGATTAGGGATAGATGCTGATAATCAGACCAAGTTAAGAAACTTGGTTTTAACTTATCTAGATCAAAAGTTATCAATTAATCTAACATCAGAAGGATTGCCAGTGGATGCGGTGGAGTTTTTAACGTCTGAAGCCTTACCAAGACTATATGATTCGAGTACATCCTTTAATGAGACATTGATAAAAAATATGACTTTAACCCTCATTAATGTTTTCTTGGTGAATGATTCTGGCTTGTTTAACATGTCAGAGATGATTGGTTCTGGTGGTGACTCTCTGCTTGGTGGTACCACATCAAGTAACGTGTCGTTAAATGATCTCTTTGACTTTCAGCAGTATTTATCAGACGTGTATGAATTATCTATTAATGATTCACGGACATCAGAAGACGTAGAATTACTTGCTAGTGAAACTGCTGATAGTATCGTCTCAAACTTGCAGTCTAGACCTGAATTTGACTTGCCAACAATCACTGATGGGATTCCTCGTGAAGCATATTCTTTCTTTGTAAGTAGTGATAATTCATCTACCATCGTTCTTACTTCTCACAATGAGATAGAAAGGGATCCATTGATCGAAGAAGCTCTCGAAGTCCGGAAAATAGTGAACGAGTTGGTGAAAAAGCACGGTTTAGAGGATAAGGTAACAATTTACGTGACTGGAAGTGGAGCTTTAGAATATGACCTTGATGTAGGATTTGAACGAGATATTTCCCGTATAGATCAGGTTACCGTTTTATTAGTCTTTTTATTGCTGATTATCGTTTTTGGATCATTAGTAACATGGGCCATTCCCCTCGTGAGCATAGGCTCCGCGTTGTTGGTGGCATTGGCGTCGTTATGGGCAGTGAATCAGTTCTTTGGCATTCAAATACCGTCAATGTTGATTTCCATCCTCACGGTGATCATGTTTGGTGCTGGAGTTGATTACGTGGTCTTCACCCTGGCCCGATACCAAGAAGAACGAAGACGTGGCAGATCTCGTGATAAGGCCGTGCTCTTGGCAGTTGAGCATGCTGGTGAAAGCGTTACTTCCTCTGGTCTTACCGTGATGATAGGCTTTGGTTCCTTGATGGTTTCTTCATTTGCTTTATTAAGGACGATGGGAATGGGACCCTTGATCGGGGTTAGTTTATCGTTGATTGCTGTCCTTACCGTCATTCCAGCGGCATTGTTCACTTTTGGTGATAAGCTCTTTTGGCCAAGAAAGCTTGGTCCAGAAGTAGCAGAGGATTCTGCAGAGGAAGAGGTTGTCATCAAGCCAATCAACGGGAAAAAATCATTTCTGAGAAGGACTTCGGAATTTACTACAAAACATCCAATCGTTGTCATTTTCGTGTTCTTGGCTCTCAGTGCACCTTTCGTGTACAATGCAGTATTTAACATCCGTCCGGATTATGACTTCATCAACTTGATGCCGTCTGATATGGAATCCGTGAAAGGGCTCAAGGTAATGAGCGACAAATTTCCTCAGGGCCGACTCATTCCACTTCAGATTACGATGGAGTTTTCTCAAGGCTTGCAAATTGGGTCGTACTGGGATGTCACGAAGTTACAGTTAGTTGAAGATTTCATCACGGGCTTGGAGAGGATCATGGATGAACATCAGTATCCGGGCAATATTCTTTCCATTACGCGTCCTAATGGAAAGTTAATTCCCTTTCAGAATCCAGAGTTGGTTGATGAGGTCAATAGAACTTTAATGAAGCGTTGGATTTCCAAGGATGTAGATAACACCACGGTATTGATTGAAGTCCAATTTGAAAAAGATCCCTTATCAGTAGAGGCTCTGGATGTCGTGGATGCTTTCAAGGCATATCGAGACAAGTTGCAAGAAGAAAATGCCAGTTTCTCTCCAACGGAGGTCGAAATTCTCATTGGCGGATTTCCCTCGACGTACTCAAGCTTGAGAAGTATTATGGATAATGATACACCCCTGGTCATTGGAGTTGTTCTTCTTGGTACCTTCATCGTGCTCTTTCTCATTCTAGGCTCAGTCCTTGGTCCCATCCGATTGCAATTCACGATTGGACTTTCCGTATTAGTGACTTTAGGACTTACGGAGTTCGTTTTCGTTGAGATTTTGGATAAATCAATCCCATGGATCGCTCCAGTGATGATCACCGTGATTTTGTTCGGTCTAGGACTCGATTATGACATTTTCATCGTGACGAGAATGAGGGAAGAAGTCGAGAAGGGTCACGATGACAAGGAAGCCATCATCATTGCCATTGAGAACACTGGAAGAGTCATTACAGCTGCTGGCATCATCATGGCAAGTGCACTAGGATCTTTAATGCTTGCACAGAATCTGATGCTTCAAGTGTTAGGATTTTCATTCTTCGTGGCCATTCTCCTTGACGCAACCTTGGTTCGGCTCTTTTTGGTACCAGCGATTATGAGTTTATTTGAAAAATGGAATTGGTGGGCACCTGGGCCATTTCAGAGAGTTCGAAAGTAACAATAACTGCATTAAAACTCTTTTTCTTTTTTTTCCATCAAATCTTTTTTTGATGTGATTTTCAATGAATATCTTCAGTTCCTACTTGAAATGGTGTGAAATTTCTTCATATATCTTTTGATCGAGTCTCCAGCCAAGTGCGCGGAGATTCTCTTCTTGATGTTTTTTCTTTTCAGATTTTACGATGGTTACGACTTTTTCCTTACATATTAACCAATTAAGTGCAATTTGGACAGGACTTTTCCCTAATTTCTTTCCAACTTCATTCAGATACCTATTCTTGCATAGTCTTCCTAGTTCCAGTGGAGTGTAGGCCATTAAGGTGATTCCTTCCCTTTGGCAATAAGGAAGTAATGCTCTTTCTGGTGCTCGATCCATCAAGCTGTATTTGACTTGATTGAGAACAATATCCACAGAATTTAGATAGCTTCGTGCCTCTTCTAATAGTCCTATGCCAAAGTTGCTCACGCCAATGTGACGAACAATGCCTTCCTTGACTAATTTTTCCATTGCTTTCATTGTTTCTTTTAAAGGTACGGCTTGGTTGGGCCAGTGGATGAGATAGAGGTCGATTTGATCGACTTGTAATCTTTCGCGACTTTTCCTAGCAGAAGTGAATATTTGGTCCTTTCTAAGGTGAGATGCACTGACTTTCGTGATGATGAAAAGAGCATCTCGCTCAAAAGATTTTATGGCATCTCTTACTAATTCTTCAGTATGACCAGCTCCATACATTTCAGCAGTGTCAATGAGTGCTTGTCCTAGCTTTTTGATGCTAAGATTGCAAAAAGATTGAATAGCATTAATCCATTGTTCATCTTTTGAATGATCTGGATGGAAACTTCCCCCCATTTTCCAAGTTCCAAGTCCAATTACCGGTATTTTCTCTCCGTCTTTTCCTAGTGGTTTGGTATCAGCTTTATCGATCATTAGAGATCATCCACTCGTCTTGTTCATTCCCAATCGATCAATTGGTGATTTGTATTTATGTGAAAGAAGAGAAATCATTTTTAACATCATTTTGACTGAACATCTTCATTTTTTAAAAATGTGGCCTTTTGGTATGAACTTGCTTGGATGATCAAGAGAAAAAGAAAAAAAGAACTGACATCAGTCATTAGGTATTTGTCTTTTTCCGTAGAAGTTTTCTCTTCGATTTATTGTTTATGATTCGTTCAGGGACATATGAGACTATTTTTTGCGTGTGGTGATCAGTTTTGGCAGAAGAATGACTAGTCCTAGTGCGATGGTGGCTGCAATACCAATGATGATCGTGCTAAGGAGTGTTGTTGCAGGATCTTCGTTCTTGGGCGGTGTGAATTTGTCGCTTGGTGTTGTTAGAGCTGGATTTAATTCGACGGTGAACGTGATGGTCGCTAACTTAACTCCACTGGAACGATGGTAGATGTCGATGGTGTGAGTTCCTGGGCTTAATGCTTTCGTGTCGAGATTAATGGTATAAATTCCATTATTTTCGCTTGCCGCAATCACGAGAGAGTCATTATCATCTAGTTGGATGTTAAGATTAATTCCGGGGATGTAAAGATCGGTACCGAGCTCATCAATGGTAAAGGTGAAATTCAATAATAGGTTTTTCCCTTGGATGATTGAGATGGGAGTTGAATAGAAAGACTTGAAATTGAAATTTACCGAGAGAGTGATGCTCAGTTCCGTTGGTTTGGTGTTATTGGTGTTGACAGCAAGGAACTTTAAGGCAGTATCATTAGCTTTTTCAGCTTCTAGCCAAAGTACTCGTAGAATGTAGGTGCCGTTGAGATCATTGGGACTAAATTTATAGAACCAGCTGAATTTATTACCAAATCGGTTGATGGCAATGGTGATGTCATATTTTTCATCGAAAATCGTGAGATTACCTTGATTTTCGGCATCGAGGAACATTTTAAGATGTAGGTCGTTTAACGGAATGAATTGCGTGATATTTTCATGGATTGTTCTATTGACGGTGATGATTGTTCCATTAGCTAGGGTGATGTTGGCGAATTGATATTTATCTAGGAGATTTGTCCTAGCGTGTAGTGGATCGACTGTAAAGGTGCCGTCGATGCTTTGGAGAGGGACGAAATGGTTCTGGGTGGGAATTAGAGATTGCGTGATATTTACCCTAAACTTGACATCTAGCGTTGCTAAGGTGATGTTGACGGTATAGGGTTTTATGGTGACAGTATCATTGAATCGATGCCCAGCAGGGCTCAGTGTCGTTTTGAAGTCAAAGAATAATGTTGAATTTACGGTACCGAATATTCCACGACTGGGAATGACGAAATTCAACGCTATGAATTTAGTATAATTAGTCAGTAGTGGATAGGCAACAGTGAAGTTTCCGTGGGCGATATCTTTGGCACTGCTGGAGTACGTTCTTAGAATGCTGTCTCCGTTTTCTCCCCAAGTAATGTTTCCAGTGACACCTTGCCATTCAAACTTTGCAAAACCGTTTTCTAATTTATAAAAGCTCGTGTCCAAGGCAGCAGTCTTGTTAAATAGTTTCTCAGCACTCTCTGGTACGAGTAATCCAATGATGGTAATGTTGTCTCCTGGAGAGAAGATTCGCTCAGGTTCTTCTTCGAAAAATACTTGGTTTATGGTGACAGTTTGATTTTGCTGGGTATCATTATAACTATACTCAACTGTTCCTCTGAGCGCATAGTATTTCAAGGGTTCAAATCTAAAGGTGTCTTCGATGTAAATCAGATGGGAGAGAACAACGCGTGTCTTGGTTTCTTGTTGTGACGTGACGTTGGGATAGTAGATAATGTCTAAAGAGTGTGGCCCATAATAAACTTGTTCTTTTGGTAAAGTTAACGTGAAATTGATGGAAACAACTGGTTTTCCTTCTTTTTCGGTGAACAAGTATTCATAAGAGGAGGAAAGTGTTTCATTTTTGACTTGACCATCGACTGTAAAGATTCGTGTAGCATTAACACTTCCTCGTTTGATTTCTGTTGCAAGGGAAAGTCTACCAATAGGCGGAGTTATCTTTACGAACGTAAAATTATCCAAAAGCCACGTGATAGGGGGATCTGTCGTGCTCGTGCTATTATCTGGAAGGACAAATGCGAAAATAGTACCGTTTGCTGGTATGCTTATGGAGTTCAATTCAATTGTTGTCTTGAATCTATTCCACTTGTGGGTTGTCGTTTGAAAATTAGTAACGTTGATCCAGTTGGTACCATTATAGTATTGTAGTTCTAGGGTAGATGAAGGTTCGACGGTAATCATCACATCATCGAAGTATCCGGTGTAGGTACCGTTCTCAGAGGAGTTGAACCCAATTAATTCTATTTGGACAAAACTCGTATTTGGAGGTGTGAGATAAGTGGTCTCAAGCATACCAAAACCGTTTTCTAGGTCTTTTTCGGATAAAGTGGTGCTCAGGCTACTATTCTTTGGTGAGCCAATAATTTCTCCCGAACTGTTGTAGGCAGTAATGCGGAAACGCCAATAACTGCTTGAGTTAATGCCTGTTCCCCAAGCAGAGATGATTAATCGGGTTTTTCCTTGAACGGTTACATTTTGCTTGGCAATCACGGTGTTAGATGGTGTTTTGTTGGCAAATAGTGAGAATGATCCAGAATGTGCTTGATTACTAGATTGAGAAACGAGTGATGCATTGAATGTCCAGCCTGTTACATCTTCGAAGGATGAATTTGCTACGAGGTTTGGTGTTAATCCTAGATAATCAAAGCTGATGGTTAATTTGGTTAGATTTATTCCAGTATTGTTCACGTAGACTCGCGCTGGGTCGAGGTCTGCATCCGCAAGTTCGGTTAGATTAAGATATCCATTACTCACGGTAATGAAGTCAAAAGGCGTATTTGGGTCATTTGTCCATTCGCTTACATTGTTTGTCCTAAAATCGAAATTTTGTAATAACAAAAATTGTAAGAGATCGAATCCGAAGATGGATTCATTGAGTGGGGAGTAAAGTTTCCATTCCATTGTTCCATTGAGCTCCTTGATGGGAGCTAAGATGTTAACATCCATCGTTTCACCGGGGAAATAGCGAGATGCATTGGTGGTAATGGTGATGTTGCCAAATTTGGTGGTGTGACTGGTGCGTCCCTTGTCGTTTTGTTGGCCAGTAAGAATCTCATTTTTATCGGAACTTACTTCGGATGATGAAGTCCTTGATGGCATTCTAGGTTTAACAGCTTCCTTTTGGCCGTTCAACCCTTGTTGAAAGGTAGTTGACGATTTGGCACTCATTACTGGCCCTACGAGTGCTAATGATAATATGATTCCTACTACAAAGGTCCACAAAGCAAGTCGCTTGAAATTATTTTTATTTTTCACGGATAATCACCGATTTATCGTGTGTGCTTGATCAAAATCCATGAAACTATACATTCACGGACAAATTACGGTGTCTAGGTCATATTTTTGATAAATCATCATTTTTTGGTGAATTTCTTCAAGACAACACACCTTTAGGATTCTTATTAAACCTTTTGACAATATAAACTCCTAAAAAAACCGAATCAAAAGTATAAACGTCTCGTGACGGTTTAGAAGATAAAATCGCTTGTTACTGGAGGTCTACAATTGAAAAAGATCATTCTCTGAATTTTTGATGAATTGTTTGATTGCTGAGAGAGTTGATTGGTCGCACATACATAATACGCTGATAAAAAACCGTCGTATCGTTATGTCATAATGATCTTTGGAAAGAAGCTCGAGAACTAGAAGTATCGGACCAGGGGATGATTTTGCTTCATTTGTAGAAGAATTTGGCGAATAGGCAGACATTTCTTTCAGTCCAATGAAGTGTAACTGAGTATCCGGGATTGTCTTGAGTGCATTGAGAAGAGAGAGAAAATGCCGTTCGCTGCAGAAATATTCAATGTGATTAGGTGAAACGTGAATGCATCCTCGAATTGGAATGAGTTTTGGAATATCGAAGCATAACTTTCGTTCTAGTTCAGAGAGTAGCATGAATCATCGAGGAAACATCCATAAACCTTTCTTAAGAAGGTTGTCATGAAGGGGTGGTGTGTATGAGTATGGAGAAATCAATTTTTTTCCGAAGAAACTTAACTTTAGATTTCTTTGCTCTCATTCTTGGAATCGTGGGTGGTCTATCGGGATTTGCTTTTCGTAAAAGTGTAGAAATTCTGGATGGAATTCTATTTGGGTCCGATGGGTCGAGTAATCTTGTTTCACTGTGGGAAAGCTTATTTTATGGAATTGGGTTGGGTTGGCTGATCATCGTTCTACTGCCGATGATTGGTGGCCTAATTGTCGGCCCAATCATTTATAAATTTGCTCCGGAGGCTAAAGGTCATGGCATTCCGAATGTTCTAGTGGCCATGTATCTTCAAGATGGAAAAATGAGGACTCGTGTTCCTCTCGCCAAGTATGTACTTTCTGTCGTTTCCATTGGCACCGGGTCGAGTGTGGGTGCAGAGGGACCAATTGCCCAGATAGGCGCGGGATTGGGTTCCATAATTGGACAACGATTAGAGCTTCGTCCGATTGAGTTGAACATCTTGATAACGACAGGAGTCGCAGCTGGGATAGCATCAGTATTTAATGCGCCGCTAGGAGGAGTGTTATTTGGGTTGGAGATCATTTTGGCCTCTATTACTGTATATTCGGTGATTCCAGTAGTGTTAGGAGCTGTTACGGCTGTTATGGTTAATTTCTTGTTACTGGGTGAGTTGGCACCTGTTTTTCACGTTCCTACGTATTCCATTCACACGCCAGTTGAGATGATTTTCTTTTTGTTTTTGGGGATTATGTGTGGATTTTTAGGAATAGCGTGGCAGAGATCCTTGTATTTTGTTGAAAATTTCTTTGATACCATCAAGCGCATTCCACCATATTTGAAGCCTGCTGTAGGTGGTTTACTGGTAGGACTCATTTTATTAATTAGTTTTGAGTTTCCTGGGAAATTGAGATTAAACGGATTAGATCTTCGTGGTTCTGGTTACAAAATTATTGGTGAAGCTCTCTCTGGATTCGGATATGCAACATTAGCTCGTGATGCATTTCCAGTCGTGATATTCTTGTTATTGTTACTCTGTTTACTTAAGATAGTAATTACCTCCATTTCCATTGGTTCTGGTGCTTCTGGCGGCATTTACTCACCATCACTATTTATGGGGGCTACTTTAGGTGCCGCTTATGGATTTGCTATGCAATTACTTTTTCCGCAAATTCAGACGTCACCTGGGCTATATGCCATCATTGGGATGGCAGCTATGTTTGCTGGTGTTGCACGGGCACCATTGACTATGATCGTGATGACAACGGAGATGTCTGGAGATTTTTTCATCTTTCCGGCATTGATGCTTTCTTGCGCTAGCAGCTTCTTGATACATCATTATTTTATTACCGAGTCCATTTATACAGAAAAGCTTGCTGAGCAAGGAATTAGCACCGTCTCTAGACCGGCTGATGAAGTGTTGAATTACTTACTGGTAAAAGACGTGATGAATCCCAACGTGGTTGCCATCTTGAAAGATACACCAGTGAGAGATTTTATGGACATTTTCGTCCAATATCGGCATGGAGGATATCCAGTAATAGAAGAAGATGGAACTCTCGTAGGGATTTTTTGCTTTAGTGATTTTCGGTATGCGGCAGTATCTGGGAAATTAGATGAACCAATTGGATCCTTGGCTACAAAGAAGGTTGTCATTGCCAAGCCTCATTGGACAATAAAGAAGGCGATGGATATGATGTACCGATATGGAATTGGACGCTTACCAGTTTGTTTAACAGATGACGCTGGCAAACTGAAAATAGTAGGCATATTTACGAGGTCCGATCTTGTTAAGGCAATCGAGACCTTCAAGTACATGCTGGAAAGAGAACACGAAAAACATCTTACTGCTATTCGAGAGAAGCTTGAAAAACCAATAATCGAACTTCTTCCAAGTAAGTATCCGCACCTTAAGGGTAAAGTTGTTAACATATCTTTAGATTGGTGGCAGAAGGCAAAAATGTCTTTGTCTGGAGAAAATGATAGCTAAAGATGCATTTATTTAGAATTAAGAGGATCTAAAGATCTAATGTAATGTCTCGCGTTTCATTTTATTTTTCATTTTACTTTTCTTCTTGTCCGTTTTTTAGGTTCCCGAACGTTTTTATAATTATCTTATCCTTATCCTTATCGTTACTGTTTCGTTCATCTTAAATTGAGGACACTGGGAAATAGCTTCTTACTATCTTTTCTTTGTTAGGAAACATAAATTCTGACAGAAGGTTTTCTTAATTTGCATTTATGTTCCACTGTCGTTTTGAAAGTTTCTTATAGTGTCATTAAGAAAAAAAGAACTTGCTATCGAGTGAGAATGGTACTGCGCTGATTGATTGATTGATTGATTGATTGCTTGATTGATTGATTGATTGATTGATTGATTGATTGATTGATTGATTGATTGATTGATTGATTGATTGATGATTGGTTCATTGATTGGCTGATTGGTTGATTGGCTGATTGGCTGATTAGTTGATTGGTTGATTGGTTGATTGATTGATTGATGGATGGATGGATTGATTGATTGATTGATCGATCGATTG
>JAJRXH010000378.1 GCA_024276395.1 archaeon | reverse complement strand
GGTTCTTTGAGTCGTGAGCCAGAGGAGCGGCCAGAAGAACCAATTATGTTTGTCATTGCCACTGTCAATGGCCTGTCTTTAATCACCGAAGTCCTCGTTCCTCAAACGCAGGTGAATGAGCTGTTGATCGGCGGCTTCTTAGCAGCGGTTAATAATTTTGGAAAGGAAATTTTTTCAAGATCTGACATCCTGGATAGAATAATGTATGAAAATCATACCATTCTATTTAGGGCACAAAATAACTTGCTTTTTTGTTACGTGTACAAGGGGCAAACTTACACTGCAAGGAAAAGGCTTGAACGGATAATGAAGGAGGTAAAAGCCAATTCAGAAGTTTGGGATGTCTTGCACCGTGGCAGTTCTATTGGAGTCATACCTCGTGAGATCAGAAAAATGGTCGTTCGCACCGTGCAGAAGCATCTCAAGATGACTTCCATCTAGGACCAAAAATCGGATTGCTCAATAAGACTGCTAACTAGCTTGGTCTCTTCTTCATTAAGAAATTTTCCTTCTCTAGCTTTCTTTTTCAGTTTATTCCAAATATCTTGTCTTTTTTTGAGTAAGAGCAATAAATCTTCGATCTTGCGCCATGGAAAGTACATCGGACCCTTGAAAATTACGCCCAATGCGAGGCCATCCTCAAGGCGGATTAGATACTTGCGTCCATTAATCTCCCCCAGATCAATGTTTCTCTTTGAAGATAAAATTTTATCAGCATTTAGCGAGATGTAGCTGCATAGCTTACGAGAGATCACCTTCCAATCAAGATCTGATTGGTCATCTAACATTTTTAGATAGAGAGGAAAACCGGATGTACCTCCAAGGAAAAACATCGATTCTTTGGATTGGGATGGAAGTGGAAATTCCTCATATCCCACGACTTCTAGTATCAGATATTTCATGTGCTCGTGCAATTTTTTGAAGACAGTGAGAAATCTTGAATCTTCATTAGAGCTTTCTAATTTTTTTATGATGAGCTGTTCTAAGATCTCGTCGGCACCTAAAGTAATTTTCGAGATTATCTTGTTAATCCCATTATTTTTGGCAATGAACATTGCCTTGCTGAGTAATTCAAGGGCATCTCCGTGTTGCTGCAAGGCTGAAAGTAACTGAGCACGCATCATCATGAATTCAATGGCCATGAAATCTTCGTTGAGATCCAAGTACATGATAATGATTCGATCAATCATTTCATTTATTTCATAGAGGATTTCTAGGAATTGTTCATTAGTTCTCCTTTCAGATTCTAAGAGTGCACTTTTGATCAAGAGATCGCAATAATGAACAAATGCTCTCAAGATGTAGGCAGTGGATAGCGGTTCTTCTTTCATGAGCACTTTGAATTTTTCCTTCGCTTTCTCAAGTAAGAGCTTATTGGCTGTTGTTTCCTTGTAAATAATGGCACTCAACAGTTTTTTCACGTGTTCGACTGGTATTTCATTGGATTGAGAAGAGGAAACAATTTTTAGTTGTTGATAGAGGATCTTCGCTTGTTCAAGATCATTGAGTGTTAAATATATGATAATGAGCCAATATAAATCCTCAAGAAGGTATTCAACCAAGTAACGTCTTTCTCGGAGTAGCTCTAACACTTGTTCATATTGATCTACGGCACGAATGAGATCATTTTTCTGTCGATAAATCTGCGCAATGTGAAGAGATGCTTGAATCAGTTCTCGACGATCATTGATCTCGGTGAACACGGCCATGGCATGATGGGTATGATTTAGGGCCTCTTCCCATTCACCCTTTTTTCTAAGGATGATGGCCATGTCCAAGTGGCAATATGCCTCATTCGCATGATCGTTCATCTGTTCATACATTTCGAGACTGCGTTGACAGTATTTTACGGCACTGTCTAATTTTCCGACTTGTTGATACAACCAGCTTACTTCAGCCAAGCTTGCTGCCATTTCCCGAGAGTTTCCAGCATCTGCTAGAAAAGAAAGACGATCTTGATGAAATGATATGGCTTTCTCAAAATTTCCTAACCTGGAATGCGCGACAGCCAGTTGTCCTAAGCATTCAATGGTATCTAGAGGGTCTCCATGCGCTCCTATTAAGACCAATGCTTGATTTAGGTAATAAAGGGCTTTTTCAGTCTCATTTTCCCTGGCATATATCTTTCCAATGCGTAACAAGGCTTTTCCAATTAATGAGGGGTCCTTGATGTCCATACTGATTTTCATGGCTTTATTGTAAAAGGATAAAGATTCCTTAATTAGGTCATTACTAAAGTGCACATCGCCTTCTAGGATTTCAATCATCGCTTCTCTTTTTCCGACATCATCCTGAGGAAAGTCATTTCTGATGTTCTCCATCAATTCCCACGCAGAATCAACCATGGACTGTGCTTGAATCAATTCTTTCTTGTTCAACATGATTTCAGCAAGAATTAGCTTGAAGTCAATCAATAATAGCGGATTTCCTATTTTTCTTGCTCTCTCCAAGCTCTTCGTGGCAATGGCTTGACTTTCCTCGAGCATGCCTTTCAATAAAAGAATCTGACAGCCAATCTTGATGGCACGAAGTCGGGACTCCACATCAACATCTTCGTCAGAGAGTAATGACTGCATGAGAGTTAAGGCCTGATCAAATTCCCCTAAACGTAACATCTGCTTGAGTAGGGAAAGTACATCATTTACGGTTTCGACCATTAACTCACCTTCTGATCAAGTAGAGTATTTGATCCTCCTTTAAAAATTTTGTTCCCCACTCACGTGAACAAAACATTCCTCATTATTCTTGCTCACGTGAAAGCAATATGGTCCATGGTGATTAAAGCAGAGAGAGTTATTCACTTCACCTTGGAGGTATTTAAAGGAACGAGTTGGTTTTAAAAATCATCTTTTAAATGACGGGGAGAACTGAATAACATTCTTCCATTCTGGAAAAAAATTTTTGACTGTTGGGCGAATAACGCTGAAAAGATACAAACGAAGACTCATTCAGAAAAATGGTATTTGGATCCTATACGGAGAAGCAAGCATTATATTAAAACATTAGTCAGGCGTAGGCTAGCAATTATAGGGTTCGATCGTCCAAGATCAGAAATCACGTTATCTTTTCTCAAGATCACGACAAGATCCCTCATCACGCCAACATTAAGTAATGGCTGATGAGTTGTCATCAATCCTGGTAAGAGATATACTTTCCAGCTTAACATATCAGAAAATAACGCTTAAAACCTAGATTTTTCTGATAACTTCAACCAGAGCGTCATCGTATCTCTTAACGTGAGACGTGAATTCATTAATGATGATCCATCCTCATGGATTCATTCTTGATCGATGATCCAAGTTATTTGCTATTTGTCAACGAGAAAATAAAGAATCTAATGAGTGAATGGACTTTCATGTCCAACAACACTTGTTACTTTCCCATGGCTGGATTTACTTTAATGTTTGGAGCTCCAGAACTTGAGATGCTTGGTGGCATGAAAGTAATGATCAAAACATCGTTAACAGCCTTTCCATCTGAAATTGATATCTCTCGGACCATGGTCTTTGCCATTCTTTACTTTTGCATCAGGTCATACAAACTGGTACATTTCAATAAGGTCATTTCATTCCACGCCAGTGCACGTAACTTTAGAAACAGTGGACATTCCTCCCTTGCCAACTGGAGAAATGACGAAGAGGTCATTGAATCCACTTCATCCAAGTGATAATCTCATCTTCTATCAGTCTAATTTAGAAAGAGAGCAAATACTTGAGGTGTCAACCAATTCTATCATGCATTTTTGATTTTAGGGCACCTCCCATCTTTAATCAGCCTATAGTGTATGGCTGGTGGTCTGCTGACAATGAACATCAAAATCAAGGAATGCTCACTAATGGCCCTTTCTTATATTTCAAGAGTAATTCATCTTCATTGTTGATGGTTACAGGAGACGGTAATGCTTACATCGTGTTGACAGGCCTCATTCATAGGAAGTCAGACATCTACAGCAGTTTTTCAGCTCTCAGCGATAATTCTTCATTGGAATACTTGTTACCAGCCATGCTTGACTCGATTGATGTTACCATTCAGCGTTCGGTCATCCAACAAGCAACAAACACGAGTCATTGAATTGGTTCCTTCCCCCAAAAATCCCATCATAGCATATTCCTTGCTGTTAAAAATCGGTCAATCAGGAATTTTTACAGTGGATACCTTGCCATTTGATGTTTGGGGCTATTTCTTCACGGTTGACGGTTCTGGAAACCCCATAAAGTCACTCCAGAAGGAGGAACCCTACTGGGAAATGATCAATAATCGAATAGAATACCAACAAATCTTGATACCAAAAAAAGACTCAAAAAGTGTATCTCATCGTCATTGCTGACAGTCCTGTCTGAATGCGCTTTCAAGTCTTTTCGGCTCAAGATCTTGTCACTTCAGAGATACTACTGAACTACTATATGGTGTTTTAACAGTCACGGATTTTACTTTTCTCCATTCTATAACAGGAGTTGTTATAGCCATCTTTACGACATTATATCGTCGTAAAGTCAAGAAGAAGGGAGAATGACGTTTTATCTTGATAATATGGCATGAACAACCACCTGACTTTTTTCATCATACTATCTTTTTGACCATAAGTGACAAATCATCAAGCTGTATCGCAGTTCACTTGGATGTCATTAACATTGACACGATCTTTCATCATTAAAACAAGCTTTGCAGAGGTAATCATAGATTGACAAAAAAGGGTTAGTGATGGATAAAGGCTCATCAAAGTTGAAAACTATCATTCAGCAGCTCAAAGAGCATCATCCAGATGAAATTGTCTTAGTCAAGGAACTACCCCCTAATCAAGCAAAAACTGGCGATGTTCCCTCTTACCTTCATCCGAAAATTCGAAAATGGTTGAAAAAAGAGCACATTTACTTGTATGAACACCAAATCGAGACACTTTCACTTCTCATAGAAGGAAAAAACGTCATCATCACAACGCCAACAGCATCCGGAAAGTCACTCTCCTATCAATTAGTGATTTTCAACGAGTTCCTCACGAATCCAAAAAGTACCGCACTATATTTATCTCCATTGAAGGCTTTGTCACGAGATCAAGAAGGCGTACTGCGCAGGCTGGATTCAATTTTCAACACGAAGGCCTATCCCGCTACCTACGATGGAGATACCTCTCCCAGAGACAAACGACGGATTCGGATCTTTTCAAAGATCATTTTGTCTAATCCTCACGCCATGCATCAATATCTTGATTGGCATCCCAAGTGGAGAAGATTCTTTTCTAACTTGAAATACATCATCTTAGATGAAGCACATGCCTACCGAGGGGTCTTTGGTAGCGGGGTTGCTCATTTAATGCGTCGAATTAGACGAATTCTGCATCATTATGGTGCAACTCCACGTTTCGTTCTTCTATCAGCAACACTCGGGAATGCAAGAGAATTCGCTGAAAAATTAATGGGATTACCGTTTGTTGAAGTATCAAAAAATGGAGCTCCAACATCAAGACGTTATTTTCTCATTTGGAATCCCAAGTTGATTGACAAAGAGTTAGGCTTAAGGAACTCAACCTTCATGGATGCCTCCCGCATCTTGGCCACTCTTACCAAGAGGAAAATCCAGACGTTACTGTTCGTGGATTCAAGAAAAATGACCGAGCTCATTGCCAATTGGAGCAAGGAATTGATCATCAAGGAGGGATTGGCAGAGGCTGCAGACACAATCTCAGCTTATCGTGCTGGATATCTTCCTAAGGACAGAAGGCAGCTGGAGCAACGGATTAAAGATGGTTCCTTGATCGGAATTACTACGACATCTGCTCTCGAGTTAGGCATCGATATCGGTTCATTAGATGCGGTCGTGCTGGTTGGATATCCGGGTTCCATCATGCAGACATGGCAACGGATAGGGAGGGCCGGACGTCAGCAACAAGATGCCTTGGTCTTTTTAGTTTGTCATAATAATCCACTTGACCAGTACATTGCCCGACATCCCGAGCATTTATTCAGTCATCCACCAGAAAATGCGGTACTAAATCTCGAAAATCCATTTATCATGACCGGCCACTTGCTCTGTGCTAGCAAGGAGATGCCTCTCTCACTGGAAGAATTAGAGATGTTTTGGCCAGAACTTACAAATCCCCTTGAAATAATGCAAGATCTAGAAGCAAGAGGTCTTGTAAAACAAGTTTCTCCCAATACATGGATGTTTTCTGGTGATTTTCGCCCATCGTCATATTTTACCATAAAAGGAATGCTTCCTTCCTATTTCTTGAAGATTAATGGCAGGACAATCGAAGTATTAGATGAACGTCAAGCATTTGAGCAGGCCTTCGTTGATTCGGTCTACATTCATCAAGGAGAACAGTATTTCGTGGAACAAGTAGATCATTCACGTCGAACAATAATGGCACGTCCTACATCCGTGGATTATTATACGGAAATCATTAAACATACGGATGTCCACATCTTGGATGAAATTAAAAGTGCACGATTAGGTCCGTTAATCGTATGGCTTGGAAAAACTGAAGTGATTCATAAATATCCCGGGTATCTCAAAAAAAAATACGATCAAGTACTTTCCGTTGAAAAAACATCTCTACCATCTCGTTCTTTTGAGACAGAAGCCTTGTGGATTGAGCCATTTAGGTCAATAAATCATCGATGGTGGGAGTTATTTCCTCAACAGCATTACATGGCAGCTGGATTGCATGCTGCGGAACATGCATTGATTCACGTGTTTCCCATTCTCTCGTTATGTGATGTCAGTGATATTGGCGGCGTGAGCTATCCCACTTATCCTTTTAGTGGAAATCCGACGATTTTTCTCTATGAAGGTCATCAAGGTGGTACTGGATTGTTGAGGGAAGCCTTGAATAGATTTTCTGAGCTTGTGTCACGGGCACTCGAATTGGTCCTTGAATGTCCTTGCACGAGTAGAAATGGTTGTCCAGCATGCATCCAGGACAGGCATTGCGGGAATGACAACTTTTATCTCTTGAAGGAAGCTGGAATCGAAGTACTGTCGTGGTTGGAAGCACAGCTTGCATCATGAACATGGTGATATCATACAGAGAAGGAAAATGTTTTTAAAAATGATTTAAATAAATTAATTAAGAAAATCACTATTGATAGTTGGCAGTAGTGGATATGGGTCATCATGAACATCATTCAGGTGTTGCTAGTCGATGCAATTTAGTTGTTTTCCGATGCAATTTAGTCGTTTTCGTGGGATCTTTTTAATCTATTAGAATGAGGTAGATATAGAATGAAGTAGAGTATGATCATCAAAATGATAAACTTACAATCTTTTGAATGAAGCGTGTCAGACTCATAAACAATGGAAAAGATTTAGGAAGGCTCTTGCAGCAAGAGATGTTGGTGGGATGATGAAAGGTACTCTTAGCAGAGCGAAGGGTAGTTAAAAAATGAACCGTCAGTTCCACGAGGGTGAAGATTTCCACGAGGGTGATATGGTTAGGAAAAATGCTCTCTTGTTAGTAGCTTGGTCCATTGATGACTTTGATTCAATGAACGAATGGTTGCGTGAATGGAAACATCTCCAGCAAGAAAATCCAACTACAATTGCAGAACAACTATACATATTATATTGGGAATGCGTTCTCTCGTTAGAGCAGAGAGAATTTGAAAAATCACTCAAACTGATTGAAAAATCACTTGAAATCATTGATAACACGAAAACATTCACAGAAAGTTACTTCTTGAGGATAAAATTTCATTTATTAAAATCTCGGTGTTATCTCAAGCTAGAACAGCCCCAGATGGCATCTAGAGAGGTAGAAATAGCTCTTCACCTAGCAAATCAGCATGAGGATCATCCACGCCAGTTAATTGAGGGATTAATCTTATTGGCACAGTGTGATGAGAAACAGGGGAAGATCAAAAGGGCCTACCATCATTTGCAACAGGCATTAGGTTACATTCGACGACAAGAGG
>JAJRXH010000377.1 GCA_024276395.1 archaeon | reverse complement strand
TCTTCAGTTTTGGCCTGATAATTGGCAGTTGGTCCTCACCTCTTAATGGTAGTATCCTAAATGTAAGAGTAAGTATGATGTTCGGGTTTACCATCATTCAACATCAAGAGGGATTATATTATTTCGGAAAATTCCTTCAAGCAACTGGATTCTTCTCGGCGGTTATCTTCTTTCCCATTCTTCCCCTCGTTCAAAGTTCACGAAAATTGTGGAAAGCAAAAAAGATGAAAGAGGAAGATGAAGATCCATTACTGTGATGATAAGGCCCATCCAGACCCCAGTTCAAGATCAAAATTGTCAGCTAAACAAGCATTCTCCGACAAGAGCAAATGCCTTCTCATTGGCTGTGATGTTGCAACTAAGAGCCAAGAGATACCCACGAGAGGTTTCGTTGCCGGAGTAATGATGATTTATCCTTCTCTTGATATCTTTGGAAGGAATGCCAACACCGTTACCATTACTAGACCATATAGAACCGGATACTTAGCAGAAAGAGAAGGAAGTGCAATGATCTCACTCATCGCAAAGATGTTATCGAACACATCCCAGAACAAGACCAACAACTTACCAGTTGTAGCAATCATCGACGGAGCTGGAGAGCTTCATCCACGAAAATTCGGCTTGGCATGTCATGTTGGTAAGTATCTCGACCTCCCAACCATCGGAATCACTAAAAGCTACCTTGTTGGTAATGAGATTCCAGAAAGCAAAAAAACAATCCGAATCAACGGGAACATTGCCAAGATCACTGCGATGGAATTAAATGGAAAAATAGCTGGGTGGAAAGTACAAAAAATTGACCATATCTCCGATAAATGCCTAAAACCCATCTATGTATCCGTGGGATACTCAATAAGCCTCGATTCTGCCGTAAAACTAACTATTGGAACTTTACGATACCGAATACCAGAACCTGTACGACTGGCAGACCAATTAGCACGGCAAGAAACAAAAAAGACAAAATGATCACAACAGCAACGATGACCCATGGAGGACAGTGCTCAACCACTCAATAATACAATTGACAGGGTTTTTCATCGTTTTTCTTAAGATTTTCAATTGCAGTTAATATTACCTTTTTCACATCTGGAATGACCGAATCAAATAACTCAAATACTTCTTTAACAGTCACTTTTTCTTGCATTCCAGCGGCTTTATTAGTAACAATGCTTAATGAAGCATAACAAAGCCCCAACTCGCGTGAAAGCGTCGCTTCCCTCGCACTTGTCATCCCCACGACATCTGCTCCTAGCATCCTCAAGGCCCGAATTTCAGCGGGTGTTTCAAACCGAGGGCCCTTCGTGTTCGCATATATTCCCTCTGGAACAACATCAAGAGGAAGATCTAGATGGTCTGCCGCTTTTTTAACGTAATTACGGATCTTACGGCAATATGGTTCGGTCATATCCACGTGAACAACACCACGGAGTTCTTTTCCATTAACAATGACAGAAAAAGAGGGATCTCCATCAAAATAAGTAATGGGACTACTCCACAAATCGAGGAAGTCATTAACAAGAACAATTGATCCTAACCTCAGGTTGGGATCTACTGCTCCCACGGCATTAGTACTAATGATCCATTTTGCTCCCATGGAATATATTGCCCACATGTTGGCCCGAAAATTAATGCGATGCGGCGGAATGGAATGAGTCTCCCCATGTCGAGGGATAAATGCAATTGGAATGTCATAGTAAGAGCCAACATGACACGTCACCAATCCAAAAGGTGTATCAATCTCAATAACTCGTGTTTCCTTTAGAAGATCATAAAATCCAGAACCACCAATTACTGCCGCAAAGACCTCTTCAGCCAAGATGAATCCTCCATCAACATTCATCATGACTCGTTCTTTAAATCAACCCTACATTCAAGCAATAATGCAAGCAAGAAAAACAAAAAAATGGGAAACATTTTCCCGTCTTTTAACAAAATTAAAATATTAGGTTATTTAACACTCATCAAATATCAGCCATTTTTTTTTCTTATCGATGCTGCTTTCTTCGTCGTCTCCATATAACTGCAACTGGAATGCTGATCAAGGCGAAAATGACGAACATGGTCGATAATGGTTGAATGGTGGCTGTCGTGATATATTTTGGAATGATCAAGGATCCACTTGCAAAATCCCTTGCTACTGTCTCAATGACTCGGACTAACCCACTAGGGAGATTTCCCTTCACGTAATTTATTGAATAAGAGCCATCTAAATAACTATAACGAACTATTTTTGGAAAATATCCATTAATGATGTTTTCCACCGTTTTCTCTAGGAGAAAAGTATGATTTTTGATGATACTGAAAGGCACAGCATTTGATAAAGGGACATCTCGATCTAAAACAATCAAGCGGCCAACTGAAGCATTCGTCAGACGAGAAGCCATCTCACTTGTCAGATTATAGCGAGTCCGTAATGCCACCACGGGTAGTTTCCCAGAGGAGATTTTCTCACTCATTCTCGATGCAACTTGGTCAATCGTATCTGATGCTCCAATGGCGTCAAGATCATCAAAAATCGGAAGTGAGATGACATCCAGATGTTGTTCGTAATAAATGACTCCCTGGAAGAAACCCGTCACGCTCACGTCAGTGGTAAAGTCATGCCATTCGACTCTATTACCCAGCTCAGGTAAAGGGTTTCCAAGATCTGGTAACGTGGTATAGAAAGCAATTTCATCGATCTCTTCTGAAAATGCAATTTCACTGACGAAACTACTCAGTACTCCTCCCATAAAAGCAATTTCTTCGTCAGCAAATCCAATATAGGATAGATAACGAACTGTATTCTCTGGCCGCATCGCATCAAAAAAAATGATTTTCTCATCAAGTTTTCCCGCGTCCTTTAAACTTGATAATACAAATCGAACCCTACCATCTTCCCATGGTGAGACAAAGAAGATAACATCATCATACTCATTTCTCTGAATCAGTGATTCTGTTTCTTTTAGAAGATTATTGAGCACTTCCCGTGGTGTGGCACCATCGATGATAATTAGGGTAACATTAACATTGTCGTAGGAATTCAGCAGTTTCTGAAGAGACTGATTTATCTCGTCAATGATGGCTCTAGAATAATATTGCCAAGCACTAATGACGAACGCAATGCTCATGTTCCCTCCATCTTGTTGCTGAATTGATTGCATTCCAAATTTTAGGTATTTTTTTGTCTTTAATGGTGAATTTACAGAAACCGAGGTATCTGACATTGATGCCACCACTAACGTGGATGTTGCTACCACGACACCAAGAATGAGGATCAATAATGCATTTTTCACTTTAAACCAATGAACCATCATCAGCGTCAACCACTCTTACCAGCATTTTAATTACATGAAAGATCAGCACATCATTACTTTTAAATGTTGAGCGCCGCTTGAAATGGTGGATGAAAACACCATCTCCGTGACGATGATGATCAGATTCGGTAAAACGTTCTTGCGTTTCTATCAGTAACCCTCTCGACCTCAATAGGCTCCACTTCTTGCAGCTTGGCAATCTCTTCAATAGCGTATTTCACGTTAAGTGGCTCGTTCTTTTGTCCCCTCATAGGTGACATCCAGGGCGAATCCGTCTCAACCATAAACATTTCGAGTGGCAAGGCTCGAACGATGCGACGGTAAACTTTTCTTTCAACAACAGATGTAGGAATTGAAATGAAATATCCAAGATCCAGGGCTTGTCGTGCGAGGTCTACATTACCAGCAAAACTGTGAAGCATCACTGGCACCTCCACATTTTTAGCCAAGATTTCGATGCAATCACGTTCAGCTTTTCTTGAATGGATGACCACGGGCCTTTCATGTTCTTTAGCAAAATTCAACCAATGTTTAAAGACCACTGCTTGAAACTTTCTCAATGCTGATTCCTTTATCCAGTGATAATCGAGGCCAATTTCACCAATGGCAACGTAATCATCCACATATTTTTCAGCATCAACGAGAGCCTCCCGATAATCAAGTTGTCCCACTCGCGAGGGACCAAAACCATAAGTTACATGCAAGAATCCTGGAAATTGTTGTTTCAACTGTAAGATTCTAGGAAATTCCTCTGGCATATCGGATGAATTTATCACAGCAGCCATTCCGCTTATTTTTGCTCTCTCTATGACTTGCACTGGATTTTTTACCCAAGGATTGTACACGTGACAATGAGAATCAATCACTACCTACACCATCCACTGATAATAATTTGGCCAGCATATATAATAAAAAACAAATAATAATAAATAAAAAAGGTAAATAAAGGAATCCAATCAATCTGTTGTTTTTTTATTCAGTCTAGACGTGCTCTCCATCAGTTCCCGTGCCCTCATGGAATCAAACAATCTAAAACTATACTTGAGCACTGTTGGTACTAAAATAGCTGTTATTACTACCAAGAGCACGACAGACGAATATAAAGACACTGTAAATATCCCTAAATCAAGCGCCACAGCAGCAAATACCAGCACAACCTCGCCACGAGCAGCCATGCTGACACCAATGACGAAAGAATCTTTAATGTCAGCTGCACCACTGATTCGAGCCATCATACCAGAACCAATCAATTTTGAAAAAACAGCAACCAAAATGACTAATGATGCTATGATGATTACATCTACCGTGATAACTTTCCAAAGATTAACCCTCAGACCCACGGAAATAAAGAACAAGGGCACCACCCAATGAGCAAGAGGTGATATCTGTTCTAAGATACGATTCGCATAATCCTCGTTCGTCCTAAGAATTATCCCAGCAACTACTGCACCAATGATGGGAGCAAGATACAGCATCTCAGCTAACCACGCCATCAAAAACAAGAAAGCTAAACCAAAAATTAAAGGAAGATTCTTTTCTTTCTCCCTCTCCAAGTATGGCATGATGAATTTTGGAAATATAAGTTGTGCAAGGACGATGGCCAATACGAAAAATGCTACCATTGAGATAAAAATGACAAATACCTGTTCTACGGCGGAAGTTTCGGCAGCTGCTTCTTCTTCCAGAATGCTAATCACTACCGTAAGAAGAGACAAGGCTAGAATATCATCAATGACCGCAGCCCCTATCATAATTCGAGCTGCACTAGAATCTACTTTATCCAAGTCCATAAACGTACGAATACTGATCCCTATGCTCGTGGCAGTGAGTGTTGCTGCGAAAAACAAGCCTACATCCAGTGCAGAAAAGCCTAATGGAAGAATCAAGCTCTCATACCAACCAGTGAGGAGGAAAATGAGAAGGAGACCAGAGAGAAAGGGAAGAATCATTCCTCCCAAGGCCGTAAACACGGACCCTTTTCCAGCCTTTTTCAAAGCATCGAATTCAATTTCCAGTCCTACTTCAAATAACAAGAAAATTTCCGCCAATTGGACTAAAAACAAGAAAACTGTAATAAGAATGCTCAATTCTGCCGAACTTACATCAATCACGGGTGAAAGGCTAGTAAAAGGGTTTTTTTCATCTAACGTCATCAAAGCCAAGAAGCTGGGACCTAGCAAGAACCCAAGTATTATTTCAGACAACACGAGTGGTTGATTCAGTTTTTTTGCCATCTTATGAAACACATGAAGCATGATCAAAAATATTGAGAGAATTAAGAACACAAAGGTAAAAGATACCGCCGCCAATTGAAATTCACCTGCCTTGAGTTATTATCATTTTTTTGATCAAAGAAATCATAATTGCTTGACATCTTTTTTCATTAATCCGGGTTGCTATTAGTAGGAACAATCGGCCATTACGTTCAAACCAAGACTTCATCCAAGGCTTCCTTGAGTTTTTCACGGATTTTTTGCTTTAACATCTCTTTTGAAAATACCGTGCATAATTCTTCCAAGGCCGAACAAAATTCTAAGGCAATAAGCGTGCTAGCTTCGATGGCCAAG
>JAJRXH010000376.1 GCA_024276395.1 archaeon | reverse complement strand
CATTTTCGCAATGGAAGGATAAAACAGGTACGTAAAGGAGGATCAATCCTCGTGTTACCAATATTAGATGAAATCATACTCTTGCCAGCCAAACAACACGTAACCTCGGTCATAGCACGAGATGACATTCGTGCCAATGATGATAAAACATTAAACGTGAAGCTCGCCGTTAATTGGCGCGTGACCGACCCACTAACCGCTTTCAATCATTTCAATTGGATAAAGGACGATCCAAACTATGTGGAAAAACTGTTGAGTTCCATTTGTCAATCAGCTGTAAGAAAATATTGTTTCAAGCAAGAGAGTAATGGTATCCAAGATCAGAAGAACGGATTGGAAGTTTTTATTTTTGAGAAGTTAACTGAGTTCGTGAGTGATTCTGGATTGGAAATCATAAAGATCGTGGTATCTGAAATTAAGATTAGTTCTTGAACAAAGAAGACGGTAAAATGAGGCTGTACATCAATGAAAAGCAATCGAAAAGAATTACCACTCGTTCAAGCTTTGGAATTGTTGGAAACTGTCCCATCAGTCATCGTAATAGATTTAGAGGTAACTAATGGTATTCCATGGAATGAACGAGAGATAATTGAAATGGGAGCCGTCTCACGAGGGATGAAAATCCGTGGCAAACGTCGATCATTTCACCGATATGTGAAACCGACCTTGCATCCTACAGCCATCATCCCGTGGGCACAATCTCATTCGATAAACATCCGGAAAATACTAAAAGCACCTTCATTCCCAGAAGCATTTGTTCAATTTTTTTCGGAAATATGGGATGAAGCTGCTTGCCTAGCTTCATGGGGAGAATTCGATTATTTAATGCTGAAAGAGGAATTTCAAAGGCATCAAGAAGAGTTATCACGATATGGGTTTGATCGTTTTCCCATTCCGGTTGAACAATTCGTGAATCTAAAACATTTAGCGATGCAATTTTTCCACCTAAAAGGAGAAAAAAGTCTATCAGAGATGTTAGCTTATATCGGTATGAGATTCAGAGGCAAGCATCACCGTGCGCTTCCAGATGCCAAAAATACGGCAAAAATTCTTGACTTTATCATGAATGGATACGTTTACAAGTAAATGTCATCACACACGACGACTGCCATTCCTACTAATACTTGGTAAAAGAACAACACTCCCACTCTTAGCCAGTTCTTCATGAAAAATGAACAAGTCAATGCGTCTAGCACCGAATGACTATCCACGAGCATGACACGAAGGTATTTGTCTGAAAAGATCCCGCAATTCTTGGTGACTGTGAATTTCCTTAAGGATGTCAAAGCAAAGCTGCTTACGATTCCAGCCAAAGTTCCATCAGAAGTATTTATCACGACCAGATGATGAATGTGATTGCCATACACTATTTCTGCTGCTTTGCTCACTTCAGCATCAATCATCAGTAATGGTAATGACTGGATGAGTCATAATGTCTTCAAGAGTAAGATTCTCCAATTCATCAAATTGCCTCACCAGCCTGATGATATCTTTTTCAGTAACGATACCGATGGGAATATTCCTTGACACGACAATCACTGACCCGATCCTTTCTTTGACCATGATGTCAGCCGCCTCAATCACCTTCACGCTGGACTCTAGGGCAATTACATCAAGTTTAGAGGTCATCACGTCTTTTATTTTCATGAATACATCCCTACAAAATTTTCCATCTTACCAGTAAAAAAGTCATCATCGTTCTCACTCTTAAGAACAACTCGAAAAAGGGACCCCTTTAACGAAATAATAACACGAAATATCTAAATCGATTACTTAGAATTCAAGAATCGAATAACAAACTAGTGAAGTATGACAACAACTATGGATCCTCAACTTTTGCCTAAAGATCAAAAGGCGTGATTAATCATCTGATTCGGAAGTAGCACTGAAAAATACTTTGAGAATATCAAAGCTGCTGATGATTCCCTCTAAAACACCACTATTCTCATCAATCACTACCAAATGATGGATACGATTACGATACATCATTTCAGCCGCGGTTCGTACATCTTGTTCCTTGGAAATCGTGATGACTGGAAAGCTCATGATATCTTCTAGCGTGATTTTAGCCAAATCCTTGCTTTGTTGAGCAATGCGTACGATGTCTTTCTCGGTAACAATGCCAAGAGGCGTTGAATCTTTAATCACGATGACCGAACCTACTTTATTATGAACCATCCTCTCAGCAGCGTCAATGAGCTTGACATCTGGTGCAAGAGTTATGAGTGCATCTTTTGATGTCATGATTTCCCGTATCTTCATCATTTAACCACTCCAACACTGACAATTGATCACTGACCAAGAAATCATCTAATTACGAGTCAAGAGGCTGACGAAATGATGATTGACTTCTGGTCTCGTGGT
>JAJRXH010000375.1 GCA_024276395.1 archaeon | reverse complement strand
TTTTGCTGCTTCTTCCACTCCAGTGATACTCGGGCCAATTAATGAATGAGGAATGTTCCACGCTCCGCCATGCACTACGATGACAATTTTTCTTTCCACGATCACTCACTTGGATCCTATTAGTCTCAAGTAAGATTTGGCGCAATGGACACAGCAGAATGACATTTTTTTCCCATTGACATCTTCTTCATGGCCACCTTCGTAAATCTTTGCTCCGCAACTGGCGCATGTTTCGAGACTTGGCTCAATGGCACTAGAGATGATCTCAGAGAATCTTTCAAATAAATTCTCGCAAAACTCCCTTCCCTTGGGAGTGAGTTCGAAAATTTTCTTTTCCTTGGATCCGACGAATTCAATCTTTTGTTCGACCAATTCACGTGCCTCTAGCTGATGCAAAAATGGATAAATGAGGCTTGCACTTATTTCCTTTCCGGTACGTTCCTTGAATTTTCTCATGATGCCGTATCCATGGATGGGACCTTCATAAAGGATGACGAGCACGTAGAAACGCGTGAAATCGAACATTAATTTATCTGGTAATGTAGTTGACGGTTGTTCTGGCATTGACATCCCATCATTTTTTATCTAACATATGACTTCCAAGCTGCTCTCTTTACCTAGACTATTATAAACGTTTTTACAAAAAACACTTGTGAAGTTAACACTATGAAGTTGATATGAAGTTTTTCCCCAAATTTTTGATTTCTCTTGATGAAAAGATGAGATGACGAGGATGTTATTTTTATTTTTCGTTCTTTAGAGACTTGTCCTGGAAGACAAGAGAGACCATTGAGTTTATTTCTTTCTCCCTAAAGATGCGTGATGTTAATCGTACTTGAAGTCATCGATAACTTTATATATCTCAATGAGATATATAATCACAGGAATATAAAACAGAGGTGTAAAAACGTGTCCGCTGAAAGTTCTAGCGAAGAAGTAAAGGCAAAATTGCGAGTGGGTGGGATGACCTGTGCATCTTGTGTTGCTAGCGTTGAAAATGCGGTAAAAAAGTTACCGGGTGTTAAGAAGGTCACGGTAAGCTTGATGACTGAGACGGCAGAAGTTGAATTTGATCCTCAATTAGTCGATCCCGAGAAAATTGCAGAAAAAATTGAGGCAGTAGGTTATGAAGCGGAGCCAATGGAGGAAAAGAAAGCTAATGAAATTACCTTGAACGTGGGTGGGATGACCTGTGCATCTTGCGTTGCTAATGTGGAGAGAGCGATCAAGAAACTAGATGGCATCATCACTGCAACCGTGAACCTCACCACGGAAAAAGCTAAAGTTGAATTTGATCCTACTAAAGTTCAATTGAGGGATATTGTTGAAGCCATTGAAGCCATTGGCTACGATGCATCCATTGCAACAGAAGATGTCGATTTGGAACGGCTAGAACGAGTTGAAGAAATCAAACGATGGAAAAAGAAGTTAATAGTAAGCTTCTTTCTTACCTTGCCTGTCTTCATCATTTCCATGATTCGGATCGAGCCATTCATTTCCATGATGCCTCAGAACATCGTTGACTTCTATAAAATTGAATTTTTACTACCCAATTTGACCTTGTATGGATTAATTCTTTTCGTGTTTGCCACTCCAGTACAATTCTGGGTGGGAAAGAGTTTTTACGTGAATGGATACAAGGCAGTGAGACATGGTAGTGCCACCATGGACGTGTTGGTTGCTCTTGGTACATCGGCTGCGTATTTTTATAGTCTCTTTTCATGGATTTATCCAGTATTTAATCCAACCTTTACTGGTGAACTGTTTTTTGAAACATCTGCACTGCTCATTACTTTCATCGTATTGGGAAAGTACCTGGAAGCCCGTGCTAAAGGAAAAACTTCAGATGCCATTAAAAAATTGATGAACTTGCAACCGAAAACAGCAACATTACTTACCCCTGATGGACAGGAAAAAGAGATTGCCGTGGAATTGGTTGGTGTTGGCGATATTTTACTCGTGAGACCTGGTGAACGAATACCGACAGATGGCATCATAATTCAAGGTTCAACCTCTGTTGATGAATCTATGCTTACCGGGGAAAGCATGCCGGTTTTCAAGGAGGAGGGCGATGAAGTTATCGGTGGAACGATTAACAACGAAGGACTCATCAAGGTAAAAGCAACCAAAGTAGGCAATGAAACCGCTTTAGCTCAAATCATCAAACTTGTTCAAGAGGCTCAGTCTTCAAAGGCACCCATTCAAGCATTTGCGGATCGTGTTTCTCAGTATTTCGTTCCAGCGGTGGTGCTCATCTCGGTCTTGGACTTCATCTTTTGGTTCTCTCTTACTTCACTTGGAGTATTTACAGATTTACCTCCAGGTACAGGTCCATTCTTGTTTTCTTTCTTGTTAGCTGTTGCGGTCTTGGTCATTGCCTGTCCCTGCGCCCTTGGGCTTGCTACTCCTACCGCGGTAATGGTGGGAACGGGTGTCGCTGCCTCTAATGGCATTTTGATAAAAGGGGGTGAACCTTTAGAGCGTGCTCATCAAGTCAATGCCGTCATATTTGACAAGACAGGTACTCTTACACATGGTAAGCCAAAAGTAACGGATGTAGTTCTTAGCAAGAAAGAAGTAACTGAGGAGGAGTTATTATATTTTGCTGCATCAGCTGAATATGGATCAGAGCATCCACTTGGAAAGGCAATTGTTGAAAAAGCTAAAGAACAAGGAATATCTCTCAAGGAACCACGGGACTTTGAAGCCGTGAAAGGACTAGGAATCAAGGCAAACATCGACGGAAAGACTGTACTCGTGGGAAATAGACGTTTTATGACTTCAAACGATATTGAGTTTGATGATAAAACTGAAAATATGCTCAAGCACTTGGAAGAACAAGGGAAGACAGCAATGATCGTTGTCGTTGATGGTACAGCGGCTGGGATCATTGCCGTGGCAGATACCGTGAAGGAAGAAGCACGTGTCGTCGTTAAGAAACTCCATAAGATGGGAATCAAGACGTGGATGGTTACTGGTGACAACACTCGGACGGCGCATGCGATTGCAAGGATCGTTGGAATTGATGAGGTCTTTGCCGAAGTTCTACCATCTCAAAAAGTGGAAAAGGTCAAAGAACTACAAGAGAAAGGATACATCGTCGCAATGGTTGGTGATGGCGTGAATGATGCACCTGCTTTGGCTCAGGCTGATGTGGGTATTGCCATTGGATCTGGTACTGATGTAGCCATTGAGTCGGCAGACATCATTCTCATGCGCAATGATTTGAGAGATGTTGTGGCAGCCTTTGATGTGAGCAAGAAGACAATGAGACGAATCAAGATGAACATGTTTTGGGCACTTGCCTATAATACAGCGGGCATTCCAATAGCTGCTGGTGTGCTCTATCCGTTTACGCATTTAACCTTGCCTCCAGAATTAGCCGGCCTGGCAATGGCGCTAAGTTCTGTGTCCGTTGTTACTAGTAGCCTTCTCTTGAAAAAATGGAAAAAACCTGAACTATAAATCTGACATCACGGCGTCTGTCGTGATGGGAAATCAAATGTAGTAAATCCGATACAAAAATGAGGAACAAAAAGACTAAACAAGACAAAAATTGGGGTGTAAAACGTGACTGAGATAGTGAAATTTGAAGTAAAGAATATGACTTGTAACGGCTGTTCTAATGCCGTCACTCGAATTTTGAAACGTTTTCCAGACGTCAGGGATGCAAAAGTGAGCTGGAAGGATGGAGAAGCTATTGTTGAGCTCGAAAAAGCCTCTCCAGAGATCATTGAAAAACTTCAGCAAGCTCTAGCTAATGCCGAATATCCAGCGACCTTGAAGATATGAATCATTCTTTTTTCTTCTTTCTTCTTTTTTCTCTTCTGTTTTGTCGATCACTTCATCACGTCGGTGATGCATGGCTTTCAAGCATCGGCATCGCGTCATCCGTGATGCTGCTGTCGTTTCGTGCGTTGCGAGGATAAAAAACGAGTCCTCGTAGGATT
>JAJRXH010000374.1 GCA_024276395.1 archaeon | reverse complement strand
ATTTACTACCTACCTTGTTATCCGCATCGTTTCCTTCTCTCTTTTTTATCTTCAGTTTTTCTGATCAGCCCGAGGTTTCTGTCACGCGTGGGTTCAAGGTCGTGTCATCACGTTAATGGCTTCGTGAGGACCTCTCCCCGTGATGCGAGGATAACACACGAGGTCTCGTGGGATTACCCCTGGTCACGGGTGGTTTTCTTCTTTCATATCGCCAAGAAACTTGGCAATTGTCTCTTTTCTATAATGTTCAATAATTCTGGGTAACAAGTCAGTCCCATGACGATCAAAAAGGTAACCAAGACTTGCATCACCATGCCTCTCTAGTGCCAGTGGGAGAACATCTTCGCCAAAATGCTCCAGCAGAAGAGGGAAAATGGCATCTCCAAATCGCTGAATTAACAGAACCGCAGCATCCATATCAAGAACATCACTTAATTTGTTCTTATCCAAGCTGGATAGTAGAGTTTTCCAATCATTAGGATCATTTAATAACAGTCCCAGTACATTTTGAAGCAATTCAATGTCATAACTCTTCCATGGCCACTCTGAATCAATCCATAATCCAGAAACTACCTTGGAATGGATGATGATCCCTTCGTCCACATTCGACAACGATAAGATGTCTTTGTCTTGCGACACACGTGAGTTTGTGCTTCTTGTTCATCAACAAACCAGCATTCCTTGACACCATTATTGAAATAGAGATGTTTTTTCGTGGTCAAATCATATTCTCTAGTACCGGGTGAAAGAATCTCAATGATAAAATCAGGGAGTTTTAGAAGTGGACCAGTAATGTTTTCAAAAATCTTGGCATCTTCGGGAGTAATGAGAGAAATATCTGGCTCAACTGCATGGGATCGGTCTCGTTAACTTTATTCTTCACATCAAATGCCAGTCGCTATCCCATGGCAAAACCAAGGTTTCTTGCCAGAGCATATATTTCCAAGAGCGTGATTAAAAATGCGAACTTTCCTTCATGGGAACATGATGCTGGAGAATGAATGATCAACAATCCTCCAATTTGTTCTAACTTGACATCTTCACTAAGTAGTTCGAGAAAGTCTTTTCGACTGATATAGCCAGCAATGATGACAAATTCTCCAGTTTTCTTTCATGAAAAGTTTTAATCGCTTCGGAGATGAGGTTTCTGGCTTCATCTAGCGTGAGACGACGCAATGGAGTCAAAGCAAGAGGAAGTGACCTATTAGTTTTTCTCATCAGCCTTCTGCTTTCTTTCCTCGTCACGTGAGGATACCGTTTGACCGACACTTATGAGGATATCACGACCATTGATTCATTCCAGCTCTCTTTTTAACATCCAAAATTAAACTTGATGAAAACGATCTCGTGAGGTAGGACCAAGAAACATCCATTCATCAGATATTAATTAATGCTTGCTTAAAGACTTTTATACGTACGATGTCACGTTGGTCGTTTCCACGCTCAAAGATGACACGATCTCATTGACTAGTAATCAAGATCTCAGGATTTCATGTGACCTTCAATGTTGCCACCTTTCTGGAAAGGTCTTCAACTCTTTCCCAAATTAAAATTTTGCAAGGCAGGGCACGTGATACCAACGTTACGAGAATGAACGTGCTATTAGGAACATTGACACGATCTGTTGAAAGAAACAATAAGCCAGGGATTCTGATGAAATCTTGATAGTAAGATCCATTTCTGTAGATTATCATGGCCTAATTCTCGTCAGCACTCCCAGATAAAACAGTCACGTGAGGAATTTCGTGTCCATGTGGACAGATGACCGGTTGCCCGATGGCCTCACACATCTTCGCGATGAGCATCTCACTGGAATGCAAGGCAAGACGAGCTGCTTCCTTGCAGGCCGCCTCCAACTCCATCCGCAATTTTGCAACAAAGTAGGTTTCTAGGACTCGATGACGGTGAACGAAGAGACGCAAGGTATCCTCTCCTCGTACAGTCAAGAGAAAACCCTTGCGTGGATACTTGGTCACCAAGTTTTTTGTTTCTAATTGCTTCAAGATGGCATATGCACGAGGAACACTAACCTCCAATGCTGTTGCTAAATTCTGAGGAGTTAATAATAACAAGGGATTCTTAGATTCTTCTAACTTGAGAAATTCAAGCAAGGCGAGTGTTTCCATGAAAGTAAGGGATGACTCAACCCTATTTAGAATGGTATGCTCATTATCAGATGACATCACGATCACCAACCACGATTAGCGAGGCCACTCTAAGCAACCTCAATGAACGTCAGCATGTACATGATCACGACACCAAAAATGCCCACAAGAGTAGTTAGCATCGATATCTTAAGGTTTTTTTCCTCATGCA
Organism: archaeon; assembly: GCA_024276395.1. GTDB lineage: Archaea > Asgardarchaeota > Heimdallarchaeia > Hodarchaeales > S146-22 > JAJRXH01. Next base: position 1,053 of record JAJRXH010000374.1, on the reverse strand, counting down.
ACTCTGGTACGAGATCCGATAAACTCAAGTAGAGAAACATGCCCGTCGTGATGGACAACACGACTGTCGTGATGGTATTGGTCAAGTTAACTAGTTCTCGCATGTTTAACATCATTATACCAACAATCACTCCCAGTACAGCCGTGAATGCCGATAAGAAATTGAAAAATAATGCTTTCTTCGGTGACAATCCACCTTTCACTAAGATACCAAAATCACCGAATTCTTGAGCTAACTCATGGATGAGAATGGCCGCAAAGGCTACCATTCCAATGCTAGCAGAAACGTTAAAGGCAATGGCCAAGGATAAACCATCAATGAAATTATGCAAGCCATCACCAATCAAGTTATTGTACACGTAAGGTTTAACGGTCTCATTAGCACTTGCTTCATTAACGAGCTCGTGTTTCACGGAATGGTGATGATGCCAACGAATGATCTTCTCAAGCACGTAGACCGTGAGCATTCCCAAGAGAATGGCCACGGGGATGACACTCTCATAACCACCTTGCAATTCAATGACCTCGGGAATTAAATGAAAAAAAGACGCACCTAATAAAGCACCCGTGGCAAAAGCAACCAAGTAGATCAACATCGACTCCAGGAGATCTTTCTGCAGAACTAATGTCAGCACGCCAATGAAACTCATCAAGCTTATTATTAACACGGAAAGTATTGATAACACGATGGGATCCATAATTGTTCTCCTCCAATTGAATCTTTCCTACCAGTAAACCACATTATTCATGTTACGTTAACATTATTAATAGTATATGAACTTTATTCTACAGTCAAAAACTTCATGTTACAAGATATTTCTTACCTTCAAACCAAATTTGGATGATGATAGAGCTCCATTTTCCAATCAAATCGTGAAAAAAAAGGAAAAGTCTACTAATCAAGGACAAACACGTCATCTTCATCAGAATGAACAGTCTCGGTAGCGAAATGTAGCAAGCACGCGGAAAGTGCCCTTTTTAGCGTGCCACTGGAAAGATGGAAGCATTTTTCAATGTTGAAATGATGCATCACATGTTTGACTTCCAGTCAATT
>JAJRXH010000373.1 GCA_024276395.1 archaeon | reverse complement strand
TCTTTTAAAAAATATTTTTAAATAACAATCCGCCATTTTAAATACTTCAAGGAGAGGTGAATAACTCTCGGACTAGATTTGAATTCTACTACTTATTGGAAAGTGTTACTTGCTGATGCAACATGCAATGGCATTAAGTGATGAATGTCTCACGAATTCAGAAAAGGAAAACATCCTATCCATGATGAATCCTTCCATTCGCAAGCAATTCCGAGATCATTTTAAACCGTGCAAGCATTTCAATTGGTAACGTGCAAACACCAGCACTACCAGCATCCTCAATGAACACTTACTTCCCGTCAATTTCCACGAAGGTCATCATCACCAGAATGTTATCATTTGAAGCCTCACTCGGTTCTCTTCGCTTCCAAGCGAAGGATGAAGATTCATGATCTAGACATATAATTCTTGATCCAAGACGATACTTTGAAAGTCAGATCAAAATCTTGAGATCGAAGACTTTTTATTGATCATACCGGGATTCTATCATGAAGGAGTATTCGTGCTCTCTTCCTTGAGACAAAATGAGAACGAGCACGAAGCTCCAATGGTGTCGATTTGATAAAACTAGTAATAGATTGGTGAGCTTCCATGAAAGTAGAAGAGGTAAAATTTGACGAAGTTGAAGAATTAGAAGACACTTTTGCTCCAGCATGGGGCTTTGGCTGTGGCGGCGCCATCTATCAATGCTGCTAAATGAAGATGGTGTCCCTAATACAAATACGCCCCCATTTTTTATTTTTTATTTTTTCCTTTTTCCACGCTGCATCGTTCAATCAAATTGTATTTTTCAAAGACAAACGAGAGGCATCTGGCTCGGAATCGAATGTCTAATTCTCAAATTCTTGATTCCAGATAGAACAACATCAACTACCAATGCATCTCTTCAAGAAAAGAAGAGCAAATATATTTAAAGTGACACTCGCACGTGAAGGAAAAAGGCAAGCTATAACTCTTGAAATTCTCCATTACCTATTGTGATGTCACTTTCAAAAGATGATGACCTCCCATCTTGTAGCGCATCATGACCAAGTGAACATCAAGGGTTGAGCGTGATGAGATCTTTTGAATATCTTGAAAAAATCCAAAAATATCTCCTGTTTGATGATTCTAAGAAAACAATCACTGTTTTTGATCCTTTCATTTTTCAATTATGGATGATAGATGAGGAAGTAATGGAAATATTGAGACAACACGAACATGGAGAACTCGAATCCCTCCCAAAGGAGTTACACGTGTTCTCAATGGCACGATCATCGTCCATGATAAAAAACGAAATGACATCATCAAGAGATCGTAAACAACCCAATTTGCAACGCCACAGCATCGTGGAAAATCTTTGGAATTTTCCAGAATTGCTCCTCGAAGAATCTATGACGACCTTTCTAAATGAGTGGGATATTGAGAAGCTAATGGAAATCATTGTCAATGAAGATTCACCACAATTTAAATCTGGAATGCTCCTTCGTTTAACTGGTTCACTGGATGAATATCTCACGACTCAAGATGATCTGACCAATAAATTAGATCAACTAGCAGAAAAAAGCATTTTTTACGATTTTGATGTCGATGTCAGCCTCATTCTCTCCATTAAATCGTGGGAAGATTTACTCTCCATAACCATGCTACCAATGGCCGTTACCAACATAGAGATCATTGTAACGAACGAGCTGATGCAGGTGCTGATAGACAATCCCTCAATGGGCACACGGATTAATCGGGCAATGCAATCACTAAAAGAGATGCAAGTGCTCATTTCCTTGAAGATTGTTGAAAATAAACCTATTTCAACGAAACTTCTTGATGATTTCTTGGATCTTATCAAGGTATTTCTAATGGACGCTATTTACATTCCACCAAAAGTTCTACTTCAATACTTGGAAGCACAACCAACTGTTGATTGGAACAAGCTAGAAAAATGTGTC
>JAJRXH010000372.1 GCA_024276395.1 archaeon | reverse complement strand
ATTGGTCAATTCGAATGCTTGCTCGGCGGCATGCCTGATATCTTTGTTATTGGTCACGTCCATTTTCCAAGCGTATAAGGTCCATCCGTTATCACGTGCTTGTTCTTGGTGTTTTTTTAGTGTATGCTGATTTCTTCCCGTGGCGATGACATTTAGTCCCTTGGAAGCTATATATTCTGCAGTCTTTTTTCCAATACCGCTAGTTGCACCAGTAATGAAGATCCCTTGGTCTGGTTGTCTTGTCATTATGAATTAACACCTTACAAACTCATTTATTCTTTTCGTTTCGCATTGCCGCTAGAAGAAGAATAGTCATTGTGTTGAGTTCTCATTCAAGATGAAAAGGGAAAAGAAAAGAGCATTGCGATGAAGCGTCATATATTTTCATTCATCGTTCTTCTTGGTCTGTTTCGAGGTAGTGAAGCGCTCGGTATCTACGAATTCTATCAAGGAACTCGATTTGCAGTTCGGACGGTACATCTTCGATGGTAAGCGGCTTTCCTTCTTCGAGTCTGATGAGGCTAGGGTCGATTACTGATTGGACCGTAAAGGGTACCACGGTGCCACAAGTCGTGCAGGCAAATTCAGCACGAATTCGGTCAAATTGCACGGTTTTCGTACCACATTCATTACAAGTAAAGGTTAATTCTGCATACATTTGATAAATTAGGTCTTGAGTGGCAAAATCACACACTGGGCATCTCAGTTCATTTCGTATTCCATCAAATTCAAGAAGAGAGTCGTGACATTCGGGACATACCCATGCTCTGTCTTCTTTTTCGATAACCCATGGTGGAATGGCATATCCACACTCAAGACAAATGTAATCTTCGCGGTTTTCGTCGTATTCAAACTCCATTCCACCACATTCTGGACATTTCTTTCGGAGTGGTGGTCTGAAACCCCTGAGATCTTCGATCATTTACATCCATCCGTAATGGCTTGTTTTTTGCGCATTAAACTGTTGGTACAACTTGATTTATCGTTCTCTGATAAATGATATGTACGGATCCTTTAAAAGCTTGCAGATTAGTCATGTTCGGACTTTAGTCATTCAACTTCCGATTCTATTGTAGCATTCGTTTCATGATTTGCATAAAATAGTCAATTCCCACGATGAGAGAACTTAGTTCGTCTTCAAAGTCTTCTTGTCTGATGCCATGTCGCATGTCAGCTCCCACGTGGATGTGGCCGTTGTCGTCAACAGAAAAAGTTACTTTATTCAGATAAAAATTAGCCGTGAGACAGAGGTTATACAGTACTAATCGTGCTTCAACATTTTTCTTGATTTCATCCGTTAGGGTGAAAACACGGCACTTGATGTGGATCCATTCTGGGTCGACAAAAAAAATGAGATCAAAGGTCATCCCTTGGACGTCAAAAGGTGCCACGATGATGGGAACATCTCCTTCAGCTGTTTCTAGTGTTTCTCTTGCGTGGTTTATGTCCATTTTTTCTAACATTTCGGATACGTGATCCAAGTGAGTGTTCGAGTTACTCATTTTCATCAACTTGCTTTTAGTGGATTTTTCTAGGATATTTTATTTACATGTTACTCAGATTTCCATCTTTGATAAAGCTGCCTATACGCAATGATTTTAATGTTGTGCTTGCTGACCTCTCTTGAAAACAACGTGGAGTGAGTGGTATGTTTGAGGATCGATATAAGCCATTGTTTGAAGATACAGAATACGTGTTGATCTGGAACGCAGGAATGCCGATATTAGATCCCAATTTCTTTTTGCTCACGCAATTTACCTCAGGAGTTCACGAAGGCGCGAAGATAATTTTGCGATCTGATGGATGGACATTGTTTACATCACGGCTTGAATACGATGTGGCAAGGCGACAAGTGGAAGAAAAAGGATGGCT
>JAJRXH010000371.1 GCA_024276395.1 archaeon | reverse complement strand
TTTTTCGTGATCAAGGAGGATCGAACGTGGCACGTTCATGATCACATTTAGACAACTTGGCAAGTCTTACCGGCGATCTTTTTACCAAAGAAGAAAATTTGAGAAAGTCTTTGTTTACTGAGGTATTTTTCCCCTTCTCGCTGGAGATGCATGCACGTGGAAAAATGAACGCGCGAGTGGTCTGAAGACTCATTCTGATCAACGAAATGGAAATTCTTATTAACATCACGATAGTAATTTACACGTGTTTCTTTCATCAAGTGCTTGGCGATTTTAACCGAAAGATGAGCAAAAAAAGAAAAAATGATTGCAATCATCACTAGCAAAATTGTCATGAAAATAAATCCATTAATAAAGGTGTTCCCCCTTTCTACTTGCAAGACACGTGATGTGAAACAGGTTGTGGTAACATGTCGTCCTCAGATCTCACTCAATTTCTTGATTCTAACAAGAATGATGCAAAATTCGAGGCGTCAACCGAAACAAGGCCTGATGAAGCATCATCTTCACGTCCAGCTACCTTACACGTCACTGGTGATCCATTTGTTGACAATGGCTCGTGGTTAGCAACCGCACTTGCTGAAAAAAGTGACCCACGAGAAGTAGATGTCAAGATCCTACGAGAAAAAGTCTTGCCTCTCATCCCAAGCTTATTTTTCCTAGATGAAAAAGTCCTACAAGTCCTGTTCACTACCAATCACCCAGCCATTCATCCAAGTCTCAAGAAAGATAAAGACATACAGCGACTTGTTCTTGAAAACATGTTGAATGACTTGTTGAAAGAATTTCCCACGGAAACAAAAGGTCAATTTCATTGCGTGGTCTGTGACATCCGGACTGACATCCCAAAAATTCGACGAAATCAACCAAAAGAGGGAAAAGATCCCAAGAAAAAAAATGCGCTAGGTAATAGAGAACTCGTTCCCATGAGTGGATCACAAACACTAGCTAACTTCTTTCCTAGCGGCATGGAAGGACTCATTTACTGTGCTCGTTGTCTTTTTGCCGTGCAATTATGCTTTGGTACCGTGTGGAAACGACAAGGATACTTGATCTTACTTCATTCTCCAAGTCATCTCGTGATGCTCAACCTAGCACGATATCATGCGGACCGCCTGAAAAGATTGCAAGCTCTCTCCGCTTTGGCTGATGAACAGTTCAAGGCTGATGACATCAAGCAAGTTAGCCGAAGCGTCAATGCCATCTTTCGAATCGTGGAAAATTTCGTTACTTATCTCAGAACACGCGTGTCCATCGAAGATCAACATCAGATCGTAGCGAACGGAAACTTGATCTTCTATGAATTCACCAATTACGGACAAAACCCAGACGTGAAAGAGGTCTACCAGTTTCCTAATCCAGTCTTCGAGTTTTACATGCACATCGTGGCAATGAATTATTTTTCCAAGTGGTTAGAGATTGTGAGACGTGGGTTCATTCAAAAGAAAAGGAAGACAAAAAAGAAAGAGAAAAAGGGTAAGGGAAAAAAATCAAGTGCATTCGAAGAAAAAAATACACGGCGTCCTAAAAGAGCAAAAAATAATGAAGATGCTGAGAATGAAGTTGACTGGGACGCAACCTTCACCACTCAAAGAAATGTCGTGTATGAACGCCTGTTGAAAAATCAAACCATCGTCTCGTATTTCTTGAATCATCGAAAACGGAAAAGTTTTGCTGATTGGAAATTACTAAAAACATACTTGGAGGTAGTCCGAAAAATGGAAGACAAGCGAATTGAAGTCTACAAGAGAGTGGGTGACTCCATTGCCGACTACATCAAGAAAACAAATTCAGATAAACGCTTGAAACAACTCGAACGTGCCACGTCTTTCGATACCTTCCGACTCGTGCTCCTAAGAATCTTCAAGGAATATCTACAATTAAGCCCACAACACGAACCCCTATTCACCATTGAAGAATATTTCAATGATCTATTCCCTGAAGGACATTATTCATGGAAAGAAACAAGAGACATCCTGCTTTTCCGAATCTATGAAGTCTTAGGATCTTGGCTAATTGATCATGATTTCCTACCTCTTGATGAAGAGGAGGAAGAAGAAAGTGAATTAACCATCGCAGAAACACCTTGAGCTTCCCATCATGAAAAACTAAATGAATGAATCGCACCAAAAATGGAGGTAAACATGAAATGCCACGAACAATAATCGGGTATTGGTTAATTGATGCACCCTTTTCAGCCTTGAATAACATGGGACAAGATGCTGGAGAACGCACTGAAAATGCCGTGAGAACTAAAGTGATCCGGAAAGGAAAGGAAGAATATCCCTACGTCTCTGGCCAAGCCGTGCGATATTGGTGGCGTAGCAGCTTGAAAGAAATCGCCAACTGGGAATTGTCACCCATCGAACGACAAAAAAAGATCGCCTTCACCGCAGCAGATCCCATGACGTACAAGGATGACGACTTGTTCGGTTACATGAGAGCCCCCAAGGGAAAAGGTTCTACCACCCTCACGAGAGTTTCACCCCTAAAAGTTTCACCACTCATTTCCTTATTTCCCACGAAAATCGTGCGAGATTTCGGCGTGATGGGACGACAAGCTGATGATCCCGTACCCTATGAATACGAATTCTATTCTACCATCCTCCGCGGAATCTTCTCCATCGATGTCGATAGCCTTGGCGTCTTTTACTCCGAAAATAAATCCGGAAGAATGAACATCACCGAAGACATGGCAAAAAAACATGCTCAAATGTTGACCCCTCTAGATGGAGAAAAAGCCTGGACCTTGCCACTAGAAGAACGCCTAGCACGACTGAAACAAGCCATCTCTGTCATCCCTTACATGAACGGTGGTGCCAAGCAAGCCACGAATCTCACGGAAGTTGCACCTCAATTCCTAGCTTTAACCACCATCTCCGTTGGAAATCACTTCTTCCTCAATCTATTCGGTCATGATAACGGAAAACCCACGCTGAACACGGATGTCATTACCCATCTTGTCGAAGAACACGGTGATCTTCTCCTAACAAAGATTTACCTTGGAAGACAACCTGGATTCCACGATGACCTCCAAGCTCCCCTCAATGAACTACAAGAAAAATATCCAGAAAGAATTGTCCTGGGTAGCGTGCGAACCGTCGTTGAAGCTTTCATCACTGAACTTGAATCACCAGAAACACGAGAAAAAATTCTTGCTGTCACGTAACGCTCCTAAAAACTAACAATTACTAGGTAAGGCACGTGGACTCCCATGGAAATGATTGTTTCTGATGACCTCACCTTTCTTTCCCATTTTTCTTCATTCCTTCAATGGATGATTTCCCGTCATTCATCACTCCTACTATCTACCTTCGTGAGGAAACTGCACGCCATGTAAAATAAATGGTACACTCGAACGTGCACCTAATGAAAGAAAAATAATCTTATCTATCAACCGGATGAAAGAAGAGGGGATTAACGTGACCGTAACAACATCCATCAAAGTTTTGCGAACAGTCGTCGAGACGATGACCACTTCATTCCGCTATCCCCGAATGGTAGTCGGAAAGCACTTGACCCTTCCCGTTCCTCCCGTGTCTACCATTCTAGGATTTCTTAGCGCCGCTGCCGGAAAACAAATCACGCTAGAGGATACCTTCGTCGGATATATCTTTCAAGCTGACGCTCGATTCGAAGATCTCGAACAATTTTATCAACTCGAAGTCGAAAAGCCACTCGTTTCACGATCGAACATCCTCAAGCGACAACAATTCTACATGTGCCAATTAATATTATATACCAGTCTAAACATGCGACCACATCTAGAACGGCCCCATCATCCCGTTTTCCTCGGAAGATCCACTGATCTTGCTTACATTCACGACCCCGAAGAAATTGTATTGGAACAACGAACCCAAGTAGAAAGACTAGGAAAAACTGCACTGCCCGCGGCCATGCTCCAGCCAAAACCTGTAATGAAAAGCGTGCTACCTGCCCCAGCCTTCAATGCTAATCATGGACTCGTGATGTCAATGCCCACTTCTTGGACGGATGAACACGTGAGAAGGCCCATTCACGTGGCACGATACTTTTTCGTGGATCATTTTTTCCGGCACGATAACCCCCACTTTCCCGTGTGGTATGACCCAGAAAAAGACTGGGGTGTATGGTTGCACGGTGCAGTGCCAACCACACGCGAACAACAAGCTCAATCATCCTAAACTTACTTGCCCTCTCCAATAACAACATCACCATCACTTCCATTGGCTCTAAACATTCATTTCCGTCCTTCAAGAAGACCAAACCATCATCTGCTAATAAGAAATTTCCATGAATCCCTTTGTACCAAGATCACAAAATCATGTTTCCACGTGAAAGGTGTAAACACGTGAAAAACCACGACATCTTATCTCTTAACATGAACATCACTCAGCCACGAACACGAAAAAAAACTTCCCATCGGCAACTTTTAGCAAAACCCCATCAAACTCTCATGGATCACATCTGTACCATGCTCAAGGTATACCAGTCAGTCAAAAATCAATACTCCTCAATGATCTCCGAAGAACGTTATCCCAACTTTTGGAAAAACTTGTTCCATGCCATAGTCCTCCATGATTGGGGCAAAGCTGCTGATGGATTCCAAAACATGCTAAGACTTGCACGAAAAACAACTGGAAATCAAGTTCTACCACGATGGGGATATCGACACGAGATATTGTCTGCTACCTTCGTCGACCTTCTCCCTCTCCAACCACTAGATAAAAAAATAGTAGGAATGGCTGTCATCACCCATCACAAGAACATCACCACCATCCTGCAACACTCCACCATCAACCCCTTCTTACCACACATCGAAAAAGCCATGAGAAAAGAATTGTTAACACGAATCAAGGAACTTTCAAAGCCTGCCATCGAAGAACTGCATCACATCGGTCTAATGATCCCTACCTGGAGCAAAAAATTCCTCGGCACCACGCTTCCTCAAATTGACTTGACTCCATTACTCATTAGATACGAAGATGAAATTGCTCGCCAACATTCCATCCTCAACTTGAAAATCCTAAAAGACCCATTCTCTTTTTTTGTTCACGACTTTAGTCAGATATTCCCCTATAAAAACGGATCCTCATCGGAAAAATTGCTTCATAACCGGAGATATCTCTTCTTTCTAAGGGGCCTCCTCACCACGATTGATCATCTCGCCTCCGCTGGTTTTGAAAGAATCGGAAGTCCAATACCTTCCATTGAAAACCGCATTCAATTCTCGCGACTGTGGAGTACCCAAGCTCAAGCACGACAAATCAAGGGAGACGCCCTTCTCATTGCCCCCACGGGAACTGGAAAAACGGAAGCTGCCTTCCTCTGGGTAAATGCAAATCAATACCACAAAAACACGAGAAGAATCTTCTATTTTCTCCCATTCATGGCCTCAATCAATGCCATGTATCGACGCTTGCAAGATCTCTTCGTGGGCCCATCTCCCCATGTAACAACAGCAGATGAACGACGCCTAAGCATCGGAATGCTACACTCTCGTGCCCTTTATTTCTTATCTAAGTTCTACCACGGAGCTGCAACCAATGAGAACGAACTTGATCCACGTGAAAATGACTCCTACTCCATTCATCATGAACTATTCCTCAAGCAAAAACGAATCCTTCATGAATGCTATGCACAACTCAAGATCCTTACCCCATATCAAATGCTCAAAGCCATGTTTGGACTGAAGGGGTTTGAACAACGCTTGACCGAATTATACCACTCATTACTCATCATCGACGAAATCCACGTCCACGATCCTAAAACCTCCGCCCTCATCCTCGCAATGTTCAAGGTCCTTCAACAACAATTCAACGCTAATTTTCTCATCATGTCCGCCACCTTCCCCAAATTCCTCCGTCAAAAATTCCAAGACTACCTGCACATCTCCCAAGAAATCACGATGCACGACAAGGAACTCCAACACATCTGCCGCCACCACCTCCAAATCCACGATGGTACCATTCTTGACCAAGTTGACCGCATTCTCAAGGATGTCCAAAGCAAGAAACGCGTTCTCATCACGTGCAATACGGTTGCACGAGCCAGGGAAGTATATGCCACCCTAAAAAAGGCACTTCAAGCAACACGAGTGGCACGAAAAGTCAACATCGGCCTCTTGCACGGAAGATTCGTTCTCAAGGATCGTGAACGGATCGAATCCCGCATCAAGCACTACCAAATCCTCGTCGCCACCCAAGTCGTCGAAGTGTCCCTCAACATCAGTTTCGACGTTCTTTACACGGAACCAGCACCCATTGATGCCCTCATCCAACGATTCGGAAGAATTAACCGATTCTCGATCAGACCTGAGCAGGTTTCCTTCAACAGCAGGCCACGCTGTCCAAGACACGTTAACATCCACATCGTCACCAAGGGAAGTGACAAGGACATCTACATCTATCCTAATCAATCTCTCGTCCGAAAAACCATCGCCACCCTAGAAGCCACCAACCCCCAACTCTCTGAAGCACTCGTTCAACACCTCATTGAAGAAATATATGCCGATGGCTATGACCCCCGAGATGAACGAGCTTTCAACGAAACCTACCGCAACGCTCTGAATTACTTCAGCAATCTTCTTCCCTTCCACGACTACCCACATGAAGAATACCACTCTCTTTTCGACGGATACGAAGTCGTCCCCGAATGCTTCAAGGACCTTGCACTCCAACACGAAAACAATCCCCTCCAACAAATGAAATATTTTGTCACCGTTT
>JAJRXH010000370.1 GCA_024276395.1 archaeon | reverse complement strand
CTTGGTCAATTTAGAGATCACGTGCTCTCTCTAGATACCTGTTTTCCCACGACGACGGCAACCGTGATGACTTCCTTGAGTCATGGCACGTTTCCGTCGGAACATGGGATTACGGGATATAATTTTTGGGATCATTCTGTCGGCGAACTCATAAACGCCTTGAACCTCAAAACAATGAAAAATGATAAAATAACACATGTTGCTGAGCTAGGGTTTAAAAAAGAACATTTCGTGAGAAGTGGGTCATTTTTAGATCTCTTGTTAGGAAAGGTGAAAGAGGAAGGCAAAATCCTTAACTTGAAGTTATTCAAGCCAGATATGATTGAAAGTGATGGCATCCTCCATTTTTTGTTTCCACAGAAACATGTTATTGAATATCCAGCATTAGATCCTAGTTTAGCGATCAAGGTCATCCTCCAAGATTTAGATCAACGTTCCTTTGACTTGCAATTATTTGTATTTTATTACCCACATCCAGACCACGCTAGTCACTACTTTGGCTCAACAAGCACGGAGTACATTCGAGCACTCCAACTCATGACAAAAATCGTGAACACTTTAACTAGACATTCTAGTGTTTCCTCTGGAGATACCGCGGTCGTTCTAACAAGCGACCATGGCCAAGTAGATCTTCCACCCATTGAATCAGACAGAAGAATAGTCATTTCGAAAAGAGAATTTCAACGATTTAGGAATGAAGGGCTCGTGTTAGGCACTTCTGGACGAGCAATTCAAGCATATTTCATCGACGAAGATAAAGGTGAAAAGGCTTTCGAGCGATTTCGCGAGCAGCTTGCCTTCTTTCGTGATCACGTTCATCTTTTAGAAAAGAAGGATGCATTATCTTTGTTTGGTCCTACTAATCCTTCAAAGACCGTTCAACGGCGTATTGGAGATGAAATCCTCTTGATGGATGAACATGTCTTCATTGACTGTCCACCAATCGTTCCTTATGGCCTTGATCTTCCGTTAAAGGCGGAACATGGTAGTCTCACTCCTAGAGAAGTGAAAGTACCGTTCATGATATTTTAGCAAGTGTTAGATGTGAATTTTGGACACCGCAATGGATGCTGCTACGTCAGCAGCTGAGACGATATTTTTTTAAAATGGACAAGAACAAGTAAAAGTGAATCGAATTAGACTAAAATCATAACTAACTTGCATCTTACCTCCCATGTTATTCAGCTTGATGACATCTCTTCCTCGGAAGAAGAAATGAGGAGGAAAGCAATAATGTCTGGACGTGAAGAACCTTCTTCCATTCGCAAGATTAATTCATTTTTGAAGAACGAAAGCACGATGGAAGCTTTTAGCAGTTTGGTGTTTCTAATCGTGCTGATTGTATTGATTGGTCTTAACATCACGCTGACAATGTCGTTTAATCTCGTCATTCTTATGGTTATCATAGTATTATCCATTAGTGGCTATCTCATTACCTTGAATGAAGAACTTTCATCCCAAATATTTTCTCGCTTGTCAATAATTAGAAAAAATAGATCCGTCCGAATTTTAGTGGTGCCTCTCATCACCATGATGATTCTCGTTCTCTCTTTTTTCATGGAAAATGATGCTAAGGCTTACCAAGGGAATGCCTTTTTTGTTTTTCAGCTTTATCTTCTTTATGTCATCGTTCCTGTGATCATTGCCGAAGGTATCGTTGCTGAGCCAGCATTTCTTTTTAAGTCAATTGGCACGATACAGAAACAAGTAATTCGTTTTGGCATGGGTTTTTTCATCATTCTCTGGATGTGGTGGTTCATTGAATTTGATTGGATTCCATCGCTCATTGATGGCTTTCCCGTGGAAAAGTTTTTAGGATTATTAGCTGCAAGTTGGAGCTTTTTCGTCATCCTTGATCATCACGTTCCACGGCGTGTTACTAGTTATCTTACGGTTGATTCTTTCCGAGTAATTGGGATGTGGACAATCATCTTGATAATCATCATAGTTCCAGCGGCACTATACTCTGATTTCATTCGTTTTGGCATTAACGAAGTGCTCGAGCAAGGTATGACTGGGTTGATAGTGGCATTCTTGCTTTTTCTCGGGATTTTTTTCATCACTGGTATCATTGAGGAATTTGTATTTAGAGGACTCATCTTTCACTGGGCGGTGGAGCATCTTGACCTAAAGGAATTGCCGTTGAATGCAAGAAATCATCTTCTTTTATCACTGTTCGCTTTCGCGGCATTCTTGATTTTCTTAACTCCACATCTGGGCTTGGCAAATTACATCACTAGCGGTCCATTCAAGCATCTTCCTCCTAAATTAGTTTATTCCGTGCTTGCTATCATTTACTTGGCCATTGGAATCTTGCTCATTTATAGTGACGGAATCAGCACGGAAGTCATTGTCTTAGTTTGGTCGAGCATGGTCTTTGGATGGGCTCATTTTGAAGATTGGCGTTATCTCATTTTTGCGACCATTGCTGGGATTGGATATGGTGAAACATACCGACGCACGAAGAATCTTTTCGCAGCCGCTACCTTGCATGCCCTGGTAGATTTCATCTGGGGAATGATATTTGCAGGCTGAGGATGCTTAATTTGGTCATCGTGTCTTAGAAAAGAAAGTGTAAGTCAGGTGAAGTGCATTTTTTACTTGAAAATGGGATCTCGCGAAAAAAATCATTTAATGTAGTCAATGCGGTTCCACGAAATGTAAGTTAGTTCATTTATTAGTAGAAGCGGTAGAAAAGAACTATAAGTTAGCACGGTTTAGATTGTTGGTTCATCTGGTGATTCGTTCCATTCATTCAATTGGTGAAAAATGAAAGAACTTTAGGAGTGCATTTTTCATTAATTTTGCTAGTTTATTTTCATCGACGTGCTGGATACCACTGGTGAGTTTCTTAGATTTGTTTGTATCATGTTCTTTTAGTAAGATGTCAAGAAGATAGCCACCTAGTTGTTTTACAGCGTGTGGATCAAGATGCTCTCGACAAAGGATGAAACAACTTAATTTTTCTTTTCTCACTGATACCAGCCTTAATGAACTGTCAATACCTTCTCTAGCTTTTAAGACCATGGTGTCAAGTCCACTGGTACCTAGATGTCTTGCAAAAGAATCTATTGCCGCGTATAATCCACTTATTTTCGTGGCCTGATTAAAATCAGAAAGCCAAATGCCTACCATCCCTTGCTTCTTATCTTGATAGATGAAGATTTTTTCCATATCACCATGGACTGTTTTTTGATTAGAGAATGTTGAATCATCCGCTGGTTGTTCATTTTTACTTATTTTTTCTATGGTAGTAATGGGAAGACCTGATTCATTATCATAAATAATGATGAGATGAATGTCCTCTAGGTTAAAGGTCATTATTCCACCAAGCTGATCAAAGAGCCAGCTAAAGGCTTCGTGAATTCCTTTTCCAGTAATTGCAGAGGTAGCAAAAATTCGAAAGTGAGGAATGCCACGTTCGAAGAAAATCTCTCCAAGATTTAATTGAAGAAGCAGGTCTTCAGGAGAACGGGCATTGGGAAGGTCTTGCTTGTTAGCTAGTAGCATGAAAGGTACCTTGGGAATCCAATTGGCAATGAGATCAAGGAGAAATTGTGATTTCTTGATGCTCTTTTCTGAAGCGGCATCCACCACGAAAACAATGGCATCACTGCCAATCATTGCTTTTTTCCATAGTGAATGAACGAAAACATCCTGCCCACCTAAATCGAAGGCAGTAAACCGCAAGCCCTGGTAAGTGGCATGTTCAATATCATAACCTAACGTGGGACGCGTGGAAAGAACTTCCTTGTGAGTGAGATACTTCAAGATGGTTGTCTTGCCAGCTCTTGCCGGTCCTGCCACGACTATCTTGAATCCATCTTTCGGTGTAGTGATGACTAAGTCCTCCGGATGAAATGCACTTCCTTCATTTCGATTTTTTTCTTTTCACTTCTTAAAAACTTTTTCTAGATGATGGCATCCCATTCGAGAAGGTAGTACGACGACGAAAATGAAATGACAACGCGATTTGCATCGATGGAACATGACGCTGAAGAAAAGCTGCCAATTAATTAAGATTTTCTGAAGTATCCTTTATCTTGGGACAATGATTAATTCATATTCTTTTTTTAATGAAAAAAGATAAACGATGAGGAGGATGAGGACAATATCCATTTTGTTCATCATTCCCTCTTTGCAATCTTCGTGTGAGAAATCACCAGTAAATGGAGCAACCTCTTGATTTAAGATCGTTAAAGAATTGTTTGATCTCTTCTGGAAGAAATGTTAGGTTATTCCAACGGATATCAAGCCTTTGAAGGTTAACAATATTTCTAAAGGTGTCTGGAATCGATATAAGTCTATTAAAACTTAAGCTAATTATTTCAAGGTTGGTGAGTTGTCCAATTGACTCGGGAAGCGTGCTTAGTTGATTACTCCGTAGATCTAGCAGTTGGAGGTTGGTGAGTTGTCCAATTGATTCTGGGAGTGTAGTCAGCTGGTTACCTCGCAGGTCTAGTTTCTCAAGGGCAATGAGTTGTCCAATTGATTCTGGGAGCGTGATTAATCGATTCTCCCGTAGGGAAAGAACACGAAGTTCCATCAGATTGCCAATGGATTTGGGAAGTGTTGCTAATTGATTTCTACTTAGGTCGAGGATCTGAAGTCGCTTGAGATGTCCAATTGACTCTGGGAGTGCACTTAAATGATTATCAGCTAGATAGAGTTCTTTGAGGCTGGTGAGTTGTCCAATGCCCTGGGGTAGTACTCTCAATTGGTTGTTTGATAAAGTTAGTATTCTGAGTGAATCTACTTGCTGCAACATTCCAACTAATACTTCTAACGTGTTATTTTTCTGCTCGGAGGACAAAGTCTTGAGAATTCCATTTAGATGTAATCTACTTATTCCAGAAGGAGACAACCTCACCCTAAACGTTCGCTCGATTTCCCACCAATGGCTGGCTTGCAGGAATGTTTCATTTGCTTGAGTTAACAGCGAGATGATTTCTTCAAGAATTTTGTTTTGAATGGTGACGTTCACTTGGAGTCGTGACGTGCTCAAGCACCATTGGAGAAAGGGAAGAACTGCTCGTGGTTGGTCATTAAATGGCTCGGAAATGAACACGTGTTTCCATGTTTCATCGAATTGTTCATTTGCCATCCAAAAAAGGTAGCTCGTGGCAACTAATCTTGGATCTGGTAGTGATCGTGTTTGACCATCACCCTCCATCTGATTGAGTGCGCCATGTTGCCAAAGACGAAGAATGGCCTTGGCAAGAAGGTAATCAAGGAATAGTTCATGTCTCACGCAACGATATGATTCCTGTATTAGTCGTGAATTATTTTCTGTCAGCTGGTGGCTGTCATCCCGTTGTTCAACCTGAAGAGGAATTTCCTCTGGAAAGAGAATTTCAATCACGAGCTGCCATAGTAAATTCTGGCTATTCACGAAGCTGTCTTCATTGAGATGCGTGATGATACTCATGGCCTTGTTTAATGCATCTTTAATGTGGGAATTGGAAAGCCACGTTTTCTTGAAAATACGAATATTTTTACCATTCAATAGATTTGGTGGCAACAAATAGAGGAACCAAGTCGTAAATGCCAGAACATCAAAAAACAGACTGCTTAATTTCGTGATTACGGCTTGTGGAATTTGTGAAGCTGGATCACGCCGTCGAATGAAAGCATGTATGAGGGAAAAGATAAAATGTTCAATGAGATGTTGTTTCGTTGGAAAAAGCTTCTTTACCCTCTCAAGATCAAGTCCTTGTGGTCCTTTTATGTCCGAATTGAGTAAAAGCGTGAGATAGAAGGGGGAGAGAATTTCTTCGCCAGCCAGTTCTAAGAGGTAGTCCACGACTTTTTCTATGATGGATTTTCGTGCAAGAGCTGGTCGTGAGGTCGCTGGTGCACGATAATGGCTGGGAATGAGCTGGTGCCACAATAGATCAACCGCGTCTTCACGCGTGAACGGCAACATTTCATGATAATGCACTCGTCCGATCTGGTTCATTTCCATGTATACTGAGGTGATGTTACTTGGTCGTATGAGCATGAGCCAATATCTCTCGTCTGGATGAGACTTGAACTTTTCTAAGATGGTGGATCTTGTTTCATGATCGCATTCATCCCATCCATCAATGATCCATAAGTGTTGAAACTGGGTAAGTGAACCGATGCTGAATAAGGTCTGGAGTGCTTGTTGGACTCGTTCAATGAGAAATCGTCGTGTAACTGGGTAATCATTGATTTTTAGTGGATCTATTCGGAGGTTCAAGGAAAAGATATATTTTTCCAAGATTTGTTGAAGTCGGGTGGGAGTTGGAGGAAGATCAATACTTTCTAACAGAAATCGTGGGTGCAATGGATTGCCTAGGTCTATATAGAATGGAAACAAAGGCCGTGATTTTTCATCGTCAGAGGAACCGTCTTGGAGCGAATCAATTACTCGCATTAATTGTTCGCGAGCAAGTAAGATGGCACAAGTAGTCTTCCCCATTCCAGAGATGCCAAAGATGACTGTTGGTAGATTTTTAGGATTTGTCATATCTTGAAAGGACAAATCTTGATCATTATCAGATTTAATCAGTGTTTTTCCCGTCAGTTCCAGGGATACTCGTTTGATCTTTCCCATTCGATTCAAGGGCAAGAATTGGCTCCATTCTTCATCTGGGGTAGATAGTTTTGGTTGTTGTCCAGTAAAAACGAGTCGTGACACTTTCAAGAATTCTAGCCAATAATTAGACAGCGTTTGACTTAGGTAATTGCCTGCCTCTTGGAGGGCCTTGACTCGTGTGTCCCAGGCGGTACGCTGCTGTAAGATTTTTCGAATTCGAATGAGTCTTTCGTCACCCGGTAAAAACACATCCACCTTGTTGTCTCTAACGAATTCAGGATGGATGGTCTCGGATGCTTCCAGTTCTACTGAGATTTTATCTCCTGGACTTGCCCTTCTGGTAAGAATTTGCCTCACGAATTCTGTTTCAGCATCTTCCTTGAGTTTAAGGGTGATGATGCATCCAAAAATACCATTGGTTTCTTTCAATCGTGCTAAATTCCATCGTGACGGTGCAATATGATACAACTTGAACAATCGTGGCGTGAATTGATCCAAGCGAGGATAAAAGAACAGGGGAACAGTTATTTCTGGTAGATTTACCTTGGAGGGGATTCGAAGCCGCAAGCGAATTCTACATCCGACGAATGGCTCTTCGTCTCTGGATGCACCCAATTCCGAAGGCTTGATGACTTCCAAGGGAATTGTTCTGCTTGTAGGTATAATTTCAACAATTTTATCGAATTGATCTGCTCGTGGGAGAAATACCATTGGATGTTGAACGGTATAAGATTGATTGCATATTTGACATTGGAAGTAAGCAGATAAGGTAGCAATGACACCCAGGATATCGGGGGTAAAGCGGAGGGGAAGTGAAGGTAGCACGAAAGTTGATTCTTGGCCTCCAGTGGGTTCGTTGCTTGTATTAGTTGGCTTGATATGAAGGCAAAACGGTGGATCGAACTTGAGAATTGCAACATCAAGGTCATTGATGACGGTAAGACCAGAAGGCATGAACTTATCTTTCACTTCACTAGCCAGAAACTGAATTGGCGGCTCTTTTTTTTGTAAAGAAGGCCGTGCTAATTCTTCCACGTGGATGGACATTCCCGTGATGGTAATGGTGCAAGGGACTACATCCATATTGGCATCTCCGACTTTAGATGGGCAAGACTTTGTAAAATTGTCTACAAGTATGGTGAGATGGGCCATCTTTCCATTTTCTTCTTCTCTAGGTAAAAGAAACTTACTTGAAGGTTCAGATTTGAGAACAAGGGAAGTTCCATCGTGATCAACGAGAGATACCTTCATTTTAAAGGGATGAAAATCAAATAAATTTTCATTAGTGATCATTCGTGACACCATTGATATTTGCTGGAGGATTCAAGTCGATGAGAAAATGCTACTTCATTTACAGTGCGTTCACATCCGTCATTTTTTTTCCAATCTTTAAAAACTTTCATTTTTTGAATGCCTAAGGGATCTCTTTTAAATTTTAAAGAAATTTTAGGGAGGTATAGAATAACTGAATGGAGTTAATAGTTCTTGATTGAAAAATCAACACTAAGTCGGATAAATACCAGAAAGAGAATCAAGAAAGAAAATATTCTAGTAAACTTTGTTTCACATCCTATTTTGAATGCGAAAGAATGATGATATCTTCTTCATGTTGTTTTTGGAAATCTGAAGGAAGAAGATCGAAAGCATTCAAACGATGACGAATACTATTAGTCATTTATTCGAAGGGACCTCAATTTCAATCGTGTAAAATTGGTGGATTCATTCTTTACTTGACAACAATTTTCAAACACGATCACTTCACTTAAACTTGAGTCTTTAATTAGCAGCTGGTTGGTGGGTTTGGAAATATTGGATTAAGTTACCTCCTTCTCTTCGAGTCATTCATCTCTTTTATGTGAAGTTTTATTAAGTATCACCGAATTAATTTTTAGATGTATTGATTTGTCTTGATTTGACAATTAGGGTTCATGAATGGTGAGTTAGAGGTGTTTCTTCAATTGAGTCGGCTTATGATGAATGAGAGACTAAACTCAATCTTTTTACTTAACGTGTTTTTGCTTGGTGTACTAGGTGTTCTCGTTATTGAGTGGTCTAAAGTGGAAATTAATGCAGTGACTGATGGAGAAAATAATCTTGGTTCGAGCGAGAGCAATTTAGGGAGAATCCAGATTATGCAAGGAACATCTTCGTGAATGAGATCTCTGTCAATGAGGATGACCTTGAGTCAATCCAGCCTTTGAATGACCAAAAGGAATTTATTTCTAACAAAATCGCTATTAATGGTTGGAAGGTAATGAAACAGATTGTTATCGATGGAAATGCTGATTTTGCTAATCAAGCATTACTCAATGGGTGGCCTGGAAGTGGAACTAAGACGGATCCTTACGTCATTGAGAATGTGCTCTTTTCTGGACCCATTAACAATCAAACAAGGGTCATGGTAGACATTCGTAACGTGGATGTGTATTTTATCTTTCGGAATGATATTGTTACCGTGAACGATTCTTTCATCATCGGTGGCATCCGCTTAACTAACGTGAGTAATAGAATTCTTGAAAGATTAGTCATTGACTCTCAGATCAATTCCGTGTTTGGAATTGGATTGAAAAATTCCTTTAATAATACTGCACGCGAATGTTCCGTTAAAAATGGCTCCATTGGAATTGAATTATCTGAAAACAGTCTTCAGAACCAAATCATTGCTAAGGACATCAATGCTCAAGCCGCATCTCTTTACATTTCTTACGGATCGCGTGATGATTGGATCATCTATAACTCATTTCAACTTTCTGGTATTATTTTAGGCACTCAATCGAGTGTTGCTTATCTTTTTTCTATTTCTTCTTCTTGTGCCGTGGTTCGAATCAACTACAATGCTTTCTTGAATAATTCTCAATCGTTTGCAGATAATCAGACGATTCAATTTGGTTTTGTTGCTATACATCCAGAAATAATAACCATTAAGTATAATTATTGGTCAGATCACGTTGAACCAGATGATGATG
>JAJRXH010000369.1 GCA_024276395.1 archaeon | reverse complement strand
TACCTCCGAACACTTAATACACTCATCAACGTGCAGCGAAAATGGGCAGTGGCAATAGCATTAACAAGGGAAGCTCTCGAACTCATCAAGAGTGATCATCCACCACTCTATGATCGTCTAACGCGTTTTCTCATTGAACTAAGACCTTTAGATCATGAACAGGCACAACAGTTAACTCTGAATTATCTTAGGTTAGCCCGAATCCAGTTACGAGATGACTTGTATCCTTTCACGGATGAAGAGATAAAATTCGCCTTAAAAGAAAGTCAAGGGAACTATCGGTTGTTCATTCATCTCCTTCATGATCTCATTGAGGAAAAACTCAGCGGATTATGACATTTTGGTTTGATATTTCCTTCTTGGCACCAAAATTTCAAAGAAACACCCATTCAATAAGAAAATAAGGGGAAGAGCAGTGAATGGATATGGAACAGATTTTACGGTCTCACTAGAGCATTTCATTCTGAAGATGTATCTAGACACTAACGTGTTATTGGACTTTTTTGAAGGAAATGACGATACATGTTCACTCACGTTCTTGAATTTAATTAAAGACGCAAGAAGGACATCCCCTTTTTACAAAGACTACCTTCAATTAACGATATCCCCCCAAGTCTACTGGGAACTTCTTGGAAATCTCAAAATTAATGGTTATTTCCGACGTCTAGTTAATCAAAACTCATTAAGGGGGATCAAGTACATAACTTCTAGGGCCAGACGTCTAAAAAATATGAGTGTGGAGGACATCCAAGAAATTCAAAACATTTTAGAACAAAAAAGAGCAGAATTGCGACAACTGCTTGGCTTGACTTCATTAAATGAAGTTTTTAGAACCGAAACCGGACAAAATGATTATCACGTGGATCTCGTTGAACAACTGATCATGACAACGAGTCTCTCCTATAAAGATGCTATCGTGATAGCCTCTGCAATGATCCAAGAGGTAGATGTATTCATTACTAATGATCAAGAGTTCAAAAAATCCATCAGTCAGTTACAGCAAGCTGAAATTCCAAGTACTCAACTTACTTTTCGCCAACTTACAATATTTCCAAGAGAGATCAAATCCTTGAAGAACTTGAATCAGTTGTACACGGAAGTAATTAATAAGAAGATTACGGAAGGCATCCTTCGTCCCATTACACGAGTCAAGAACTGGTATCGGAATGAACAAGTCATTGGAATGACCAACGCTGCCATGCCAATACAAATTGGTAGCCATCTCGTGATTTTAAAACTGCCGTCAAAAAAGTCTAAGTTTGAAAGAGAACCGTTATTGCTCTTGGATAGAGTAAAAAAAGGACATTTTAGAAATTATCATACTAACGAACCGTGTCAAGTAGGAACTGATGTAACAATAAAGTTATCGGAGAATACTCGATTGATTGAGGAAATAAACCTTCAAAACTCCCTAGTGTTCCTTTTAGCATGACAACCATCATGTTTTCTCCCTAATCTCATCAAGCAATTTTTTCTCTCCTTCAATAGTTGATTTTTGAAATGGAAGATTTTTTTCTGTTAGTAATATGTCTTTTATCATCATGTATGAAGACCCTAGAGAAAAGTTCCGTTCTTGAGAAGTTTGCTCCAAGTGCGCCACCGAACTCAATCATTCAATCTTCTCTTGTGAGAATCAATTTCGACACGAAAGATCTCCGTCAAAAAAAGAAATTGGAAAAAATGATAAAAAATCCGCAAGCAGCGGGGAACAATGGAGAGCAAGGGTTGATGGGAAATTAAAGACAACCCTTACTTGTCATCCGACTTTAATTTGATGTTAATTAATAAAATCGTTAAAATATAAAAATCAATCGAAGATAGTTGACTTGATAATTGAAACGGCTTGATTTTCCTTCGCTACAAACGGAAACCTTCTTGAGATTCCAAATTTTATGTTTTTCATTTCTTTCTTTGGTCACGTATGGTTTACTTTTGCAAACTAAGATTATGATCAGTTTTTTCTCATTTTTATCATCTTTGACGATCGAGATGCTTCCTTTCTTTCTTTTATCTTCCAGATGAATGAAAATATCAGAAATTTCCCGATATGAATTCAACATCTCAAATAAATCTGAAATCTTTTGATCCTTCCCGTTAATGTTTACGTTTACTGGATTTTTTACGAAGAGATGGATTGTTTCCGCGTCGACAATCTTTTCAACTTGAAAATCTTGGTCGGATAGAAAAATACTTGACGATAACTTCGAGAAAACGAAATCAAATAGTATTTTAAAGTCCTTCACAAGGCTCTTTTTTCCGATTTTTACACCGATATCATATCCTTTCTCCAG
>JAJRXH010000368.1 GCA_024276395.1 archaeon | reverse complement strand
TGGGGAAGTGCAGGATTGTTATTCCTGTTCAAGTTTCCTCCTCAAATGTTCACTGTATTAATTGGTTCACTTGTCGGTTCTCAATTCCATTCATTTCATCAAGGAGAAAAACTCTTGAATGGGCCAGTGACTGATAGCAACATCGCGTCAACTGATTCCCTTGATCATGAACTAGAGCGATTAATTAGATTAGAGATTGAAAAAGGCAGTAAATGGTGGGGATCAACAATTGAAAGTCTGGTATTCGGTCTCATTGGCTTCATAGTAACCTTGTTTTACGATGTATTCACCTCCCTTTCATTTCTCATCTTCACTCCGGAAATACGATCTGAATCATTAGTCATTGCTTTTTTATTGGGTATCCCCTTCTATCTTTTCCACGAAATTACCAATTTCCTCTTTTTTATGGCCATGCCTTTACTAAATGAAGCCTTGGACAAAACTAATCTAGAATGAGAAAAAATCGGAACCACTACTGGATGAAATAACGAGTTTTAGGAAAAAAAAGACAGAATGTTTCCGTGAGTTGTGATTCTGATGCCCCTGAAGGCACTCAAGGATAAATATTTACCAGTTTTACTGATTATTTGCATTTTCTTGCTTGGATATTCCTTACTCATTTCCTTCATCACTTTTGACTTAGCCTTGAAAGTTCGTAGCAAGGAACCAGCGTGGAATGATGCGGAGCAACAAGCAATAATGGTCGTTCTTCTTTTCGAGAGCCAGAGCAAGGCATCTTCCCTCAATGTGACCATCGTCACAACGGCCACTGCCAACCAGTCACTGGAAATCGTTCTCAAAAACACGGTAGGTTCGCATCTCAAGGGACGATATTACCCAGGAATGGGATTTTACGTGACCTCAATTTTCAATCTCACGGAAAAAATCAATGGAACTGGTTGGATTTATCAAGAATACGATATCATGACGAATCAATGGATTACTCCATCAGTAGGGGTAAGTTATTATTTCATCACGAACCCAGCTGCATTAAAATTTGTCTTCTTGCCCTGAAAGCGATACTCACTTGCATCGTGCATCATCAATTCGTGATCAAGGATACTAACAAATCAGTTTACTCATCAAGCCCTTCGTGATCATTCATGACTACTTCGAAATTACTTCTTTCCCTAGAAAAGGTATGGTATGCTCCCAAAGCAGCGAAAAGGTACATCCTCCAAGGAATAAACTTAGAGATATATGCTGGTGAGATCATTCTCTTGATAGGGCCTTCCGGATCTGGGAAAACCACGTTGCTCAAGGTAATGAGGGGTCTAATACCTCACGTTACTTCTGGCACGTGGAAAGGTACCGTGAAAGTAAAAGGCAAAGTGATGGAAGAAAAGGATTTATTCAAGTTAGCACGGTATTTCGGTCACGTGTTCCAAGAGCCAGAGTTCCAAGTTGTAGGGAAGAACGTGTTACATGAGCTAGCTTTCACGCTAGAGATTTTAGGATGGGATGTTGACCAATTAATGGACCGTGTTTTAGATGTTGCCTCTCATTGGAACTTGCTACCGCTTTCTTTCAAGCCACCACACCATTTAAGTGGAGGTGAATTGAGATTACTCACTCTAGCCTCCGCTTTCATATCTGAACCCAGCATTCTCTTGTGCGATGAACTTCTTTCCTTTCTAGATCAAGAAAATAGACAACTGGTCTTTCAGACCATGCGAAAGATCATCCAGAGAAATGACCAACAAGATTTCTCCATCATCATCGCCACTCACGACCTTCAAGATTTCTTACCTCTAGCTACCCGGTTAATTTACATGGAAGAGGGAAAAATCATTCGTGATGGTCCGCCCACCGATGTACTTGAATACTTACTTACATCACGCCCCACCAAGATTAACATTCCCAGTTATTATCTAATGGAACAGAAGCTTGGGCCGAGATGTCCAGAAACAGCAAAGCTGTCATTCCATTCAAGTGCAGCTGAGAAGCTTGAGTGGTGCGAGAACATTCTTTCCTGCTTAAAAATCCAAAGAAAGATGGAGGAAAACCATCAGAATGGCAACATTGATCGTAGACAGTCTGACTTGTGAATATACCTCTCAATCATTTTTTTCTGGTTCAATAAGGCGTGAAGAAGCACCGACTTTCACCTTGAGAAATATTACTTTCTCTCTCAAGAGCGGAGAAATGATGACCATCTTGGGTCCTAATGGGGCGGGAAAAACTACACTTTTGAGAGCATTAATGGGGTACTTGCCCCTGAAAAAAGGTTCAATCGCGGTTGACGATGAAGATCTAACTAAGTTACCTACCAGTCAACGCGCGAGATACATGAACCTAACTTTCCAACTCGTAAATCAATATTTTCACGCGCTAACAGTTTTTCAGGAATTATGGAAGGTCGTTGAAGTAAGATATCCACGAGATTCTTTAAAAGAGAAGAAAAAACTCCTCCAAGAAAGTATCGAGGAATTTCATCTCCAGAAGGTGTTAGAAGTAAACCCTCATTTTCTCAGCGGTGGTGAAAAAAGACGTTTATCATTAGCAATTCTGAAACTAATCAATCCTTTCTTTTATCTTTTCGATGAGCCAACAATGGGATTAGATGCTGAATCAAAACTGCAATTCCAAGCATTCCTAAAAAAACTCCTTCACTCCAAGAAATATGGAATCATCATCGTTTCTCATGATATGGAACTTCTTTTATCACTCAATCCAAGGATAATTTTCCTAAAAAACGGAAGAATGTATCAGCACTCGTCTCTTCATCACTACTTGTTACAATTCCCTCTCATGGAAACGATGAGATCTCTAAATCTTCCAGAGTGGATCATTCTTCTCATCAAGCTTAAAAACGAAGAGATCATCACACAAAAAGAATTTCTATCTGCTTTGCAAGAACGAAATCATTTTTTCGCGCTACTTGAAGAACTACTTGGGGGAGACTAGCATCATGTCAATGACTTCTTCTGAATCCGTCCGAATTGAATGGCAGCGACGAAGAATGGAAATGGATCCACGAACCTTGTTTACTTGGATGATTATTCTACTCATCCTCGTCATCATTCTCACGAAGGCGTCCTCCGTCTTTTCATTGCTCCTCATTCAACTAACCTTGACCATTCGCACGCTATCGCGAAAAAGAATGCAAATCTTGCTGCTCACGTTGATCTTTCCTTCTTCATTCATTCTCATTCTCAACCTTCTGTTATTTAACTTGATACTTCATCAATCACTAATTTTAGTTGGTAAATTCTGGATTGTTGTCTTCGGATTTACATGGTTTTACAGCAAGGTCGATCCCGATGAATTTACGCAGATTTTAGAGAGTTTGAAAATCCCTCCACTGCTAGCCTGGCAGTTCGGAATGGCCTATCGCCAAGTCCCTTTCCTGTTCAAGAAAACAAGAGAAATTTATGAGTTACAAGTAGCAAGAGGAATTCCCTTGGACCAAGGGATGGTCAAAGCGGCACGTCATCTTCCGTCCCTCATCATTCCCACGATCATTCAAGCAATGGAAGCTGCAAGAAAAGTTAGTGAAGCAATGATTAGCCGTGGTTGGCAGCCGCACATCAAATCAACACGAATTTCGCAACTGAAATTTAAGAGAAAAGATGTAGTCATATTATTGTTGATGTTACTCATTGGATTAACACCGTGGATATCGGAACAATTCTTGGAATTGCCAATTTGAGACGTTATTTTCTTTTCCTAATGCATTTCATGATGAATTTTATTCATCAATTTCTGAACATCACGTGCTAATTCAGTCATTCTCTTACTATTTCCCAATTTCTCATGCAAATCTATCAACCTAAGATAAATTGAGATTATTTTGGAAATTTCTTCTTCCGTTGTGGTGTATAGCTGTAGTGCTTTTTCCCAATGATTGACTGCGACAACGAATGTTTGATTTAATTCCTGCAATCTCGCTATTGCCTCATGACATCGTGCTTGATATGTCAAGTTATCAAGAAGCTGCGATATTTTCAAGCCCTTTTGAAGGACATCCAGAGCTTCATCTAATGCATTGATGTGGATCAAGCACGATCCCATGTGATACAAGTTCATAATCTGGGAATACAAGTTATCCTGCCGCGATAAGATAATTCTTGCATGCTGAAAATGCTCCAAGGCCTTTTCGTGCTCATTTAAATTATCTAAGAGCAGACCTTTCGTGAAATGATATTCGCTAACAATTTCAGGGGGAAAGCCATCAATGATCGAGTCAATGGAGGCCATTTCCCTTCGTGCATTATCTAATTCGTGAGTGAGAATATCTATGCGAATCAGAGCGAGTCGAATGCTGACTTGCCTTGCTGGGTTATCACACTTTCTTGCATGGATCAACGCTCGATCCAAGTAATAACGGGCTGTCATGTACATTTGATAACCATCTAAAAAAATCTCTCCCAGCAATTGATAAGCAAGAGCAATATGAAAAGCAGAAATTTCTTTACGTTGTTCTAAATAAGCGGACAAAACATTTTCTGTCGCGTGTCGAGCTTGCCGAATCTTACCACGATAAAATAAGATGCGTGCAAGATCATAATTCGCTCTTGCCTCTAGAAATTTATTCTTCATTCCCCGTGCTATGGATGCGGCCTCCTTGTAATGATATGTGGCACGCGTGAGATTGCCCTGCTGAAGTTGGATGCTTCCCATTAGCATTTGATTATTCCATTCTTGCGGCTGTCCAATACCTTCTTGCAAGTATCTATTGGCTTCTTGTAATTTTTTAATGGCCAAACCAAGTTGTTTCATCCGCAAGTAAATTCGGGATTGATTGCTCAGCGTGAGAGCTAAATTAACAAAGTCATCAATGTTTCTGAAAGTCATCTCTGCTTTCCGATGATACTCGAGACTAGTCGATAAGTCATTCAGGTATAGATATAATTGGGCAAGATCCAATGAAGTCAAGGCAGCTTGTCGTCGGTTACCAATTTTCTCAAATATTTGGATTGCTCTCTGGAGAGATTGGATCGCTAGGTCCAAATTTCCTTGTTGACGGTAAATGACACCTAATTCACGTTGAATGAGTCCTTTCAACTTGAGTAATATTTTCTC
>JAJRXH010000367.1 GCA_024276395.1 archaeon | reverse complement strand
CACATGGTCATCAAGTAATGTAGTTCATTCAAGAATTGAATACTATGAGAGACGGATTATTAGAAGATTTTCTTGTAAAATTCTTGTTTCATTGTTATGGAAAAGAGAACAATGTCCGATAAAAATTAAATTAAGGACTTTAAATTGGGTAATGAAGCTCCATGGTAAGCTTGTAATTATCGTGTGGTTTCAAAAACATCGCCTGAATGTCCATAATTTTTTTAAGCCATCACGTGTAGAGGCGAATGATCGTAAGATCAAGTTGAAGCGCCGCATCACGAGTGTGAAAACTATGAATGGATTTAGTAGACACTCTACAAGAAATGTATTGCTCTTGTTCACGTTATTTTTGATGATGTTTGGCTTAGGGCTTGTTGGTCCCATGCCAACGAGTCATCTAGCCACGGCACAATCACCTACACCGACTTTTACTTATGGAAAGGATACCTTGAATGGTCATCCTGGATACATTACTGGCTGGTTCCAAGGAGGTGCTCTTGACAAGCCCATCATCATCTTACTAGGGTTTGATCCTTCCAACAATTTTGGTATTAACGAAGCAGCTGCCATGTACGGTGATCTTATTGTTCAAATGACGTCAGAAGGTTGGGATGTCATCATCTTTGACTACGTAGATGGTGACACTTGGTTAGAAGATAATGCTGATAATCTTGCTGATTTCATTCATTACTTGGATGGATATTTCAGCAGTGATTACACGCTAGCTGTGGTTGGCGCCTCCATGGGTGGCATCGTGGCGCGCACGATGTTTGCACAAGAATATTCAAATATGGGGGTGGATATCTTCATTACCCTAGATTCGCCTCACCATGGCGTATATTTCTCCGACATCATTAGCGGAGTCAGTGATTTGCTAGTTGATTTCTTTCTCCTTACTCCGGCTGGACAACAAATGTATCATGGTAGTAATCTTTATAATCAGTTCTTTGGATGGCTACAATCTGTAGAAGATTCCTACTTCAGACAAAACATCATTGGTCCGATGATAACCGCTGCTTATGCTATGTCTAACGGTGAAGGCACGTGGAAAGTATCGTGGTGGGACGACATTTGGCATACCAAGTATCATCCCGTATCTTCATACACGTACGTGGCTGGCATCAAGACCGATTTCATTCCTTATCATTCCGCTGTGTATCTTGATGACACGACCGTGAACTCACGGTGGTATTTTGGTGGAACTAAATATTGGTATCGTTCGACTCAGACAACCTATTTTGACTATAAATTCCCCACGTATCGCACGGAACACGCTGCCTCGAACTTTGGATACTTGTTACAATCTGCAATGGATTTCATCAAGGCCCATTGGTAATTGTTGAATGAATGATTAATATCGGGTAATTGTTAAATGAATGATTAATATTGACCAAATTCGTGACAGACGGATCATTACCGACCGATACCAGATCGAAAAAAAGATCTGGTCCTTTCTCACTTTTTTATCTTCAGTTTTTATGATCAGCCCGATGTTTCTGTCACGAGCGGGTTCAAGGTCGTGTCATCACGTTAATCGCTTCGTGAGGACCTCTCCCCGTGATGCGAGGATAAAACACGAGGTCTCGTGGGATTACCCCTGGTCACAGGTGGTTTTCTTCTTTTTTCTCTTCTGTTTTGTCGATCACGTCATCACGTCGGTGATGCGTGGCTTTCAAGCATCGGCATCGCGTCATCCGTGATGCTGCTGTCGTTCCGTGCGTTGCGAGGAT
>JAJRXH010000025.1 GCA_024276395.1 archaeon | reverse complement strand
TCAATGGCTCATTCACGGATCTCATGAAACTCAGAAAACTTCTATGAACAAGAAATCTCCAATAACTAATTTTTTTCTTTCTTCACCACGCAAAACCCGAGATGAAACTTCGCAATCTCCGTCCTCAACGCATTCTTTATTAATAAAATCGGGAAATGTGTAACATCATCTAATTAATTCGGACTTAGTTAAGAAACGGCAAAGGTTTTTTTCATGACATGCCCTCTCCATACTCATATGGATATTAACGTAACTTTTAATTGGACGCCCCTAGGGGCACACGGCACCCACTCTTTTTTCTCATCTTTTACCGCTCCTGTCCATCTAATCGGAGGGTAGTACTTGGAAGTAGATAAAGTCGTGAAAAAAATCCTTGAATCAAGCACGGAAATAATAGATAAAATTTCTAAACAACTACCACGACATCTAAAAAACCTAAAAATTAATTTCAAGGAGTTGCCAAGTCCAGTTCCTTCTGAGATTGGTGCTGTCGATGGAGGTAACCACGTCATTGAATTTATGGGACTAGATGTCATCCTGGTGAGTGCTGCTGGAATTTATTTTCCATTAAATACTCAGCATCAAAGCGTTAGTGATTTCGATGTTCACTATCTTACCGAGATGTATCGAAATATCCAAAATTACGCTGGATTTCTGAGAGACACGATGGAGATTCAACAAGCAATCGAACTGCTAAAATTCCAGCCAAAAATGATTTTTCTTGACGGGACCCTTAGTCGACTTACCGCTCCAAGCATCCCAAGAACTGTCTGGGCACTTCTCCGCCAAGAGGAAGGAAAAATGACCGAAGATGAAACACCAATGGTACAACGTCATTATAACGTGCTACTTACCTTCGTTGAAAAACTCCATGAGTTATTAGTTCGATGCCGTAACCAAAACATCCCCGTGGTAGGAGTCGCAAAAGATTCCAGAGTGTCATTACTCGGAAAAACTCTTGGTAATAAGCTAAAAGATGACATCAAGTTATCCGATGTCATCCTCATTTCTGAGAAATTCCGCGGTCAAACGGGCTATGTCGAGCCCTTCCCTACCAATCTCAATCCAAATGAAGTGAGCCAAGTTCAACAACGCCTTCGAGAATTAGGCTTCTTTAATCATAAAGGAGAATGGCTAGATGTCTTTTACACTAGTTATATCATCTTAAAAGCTGGACACCCAGCATTTCGAGTTGAAATTCCCTCATGGGCCCTAGACCAATGGCATAAAATATTAGAAACCATTCATGGATGGCATGATAATAATGGTTTCATCATTCCAGCGCATCATACCCACAAAGAAGCACACGTGCCACCAGACCTCATTGAACTAGTAACAAAAATTCTCCAAGGTTCTACTTCTACTGAAAAATCAAAAGAACTTCATCTGATGCTACGGGAAAAAAGACGAACAGTCATTGGGTAAAAGATCACGATAAATAAATCCCATTAAGGAGGAAATAAATTGTCAAGCTTATCTGATCAAAACTTTCCAGAAAAAATTTCCTATTTCCAAGATGAGTTCCGAATAGGAAATCTCGGTCCAAACACGGAGCCAGATCTAGTCGAGATTATTCTTGATCCTAAAGCACTCAGAGAGCATCCCTTGCAGCAAGGTGAATTCGTGCTCATCGAATATCCACAACTCCTCCAACATCCGGTTCTGGCAAGTATCGTGAAGATTCAAGCCGAGAATACCAACATGCCGCGTGGAATGTTAGTTGGGCCAAAAAGTTTCGACCTGCTGCGCCAACTTGAACCACTAATGAGAGAGGGAGAACGACTAAGGGCCATTGGTAAGGTATTTGGCTATTATGATGAAGTGAAAAGAGAAATAGAACGCCCTCGATATCCT
>JAJRXH010000366.1 GCA_024276395.1 archaeon | reverse complement strand
TGTTCTAATGTTGGGAAAAAGATATCTTTCACGAAATCCTTATCGATTCCTTCTAATTTGGTACCATACTCTAACAAGAGTTCTTTTTGATGTTTGATCATTCCGAGATATTCGCTCATTTTTTCAACCCCTCAAAGATAATGGGTAGTCTCTCCAACTGTTACACGTTTTATGGTAATTGTTTTTGAGTATTTCGTTTAGGGGTGATGAGTGGCTTCATGTACTCTTTGGCGTTCTGTTTTGGTCTATTTTTCTCTTTATTCGATAAAACAGCCTCTAATAATTATGTAATCTTCTTTTTGAAGATATTTTGTTTGAGAATCTTTTTAATTCTTACACGAGCCTCTCTCTTATTTTTTTTGAGTTTGTTTCTCCTTTAAATATGAAGAGTCTCATATCGTGACAATATTACCATGGAAGTTAAAATGAGGATTTCCTTACTTGGATAGAGAACTCCATTATTTATGGAAAGGAGAAAACATTCGATGACCATCTTGTATAGAGTGATGAAAGCAGTAAATACTCAAGCTCGTGCTCGAAACTTTGACCATCTGACACCTTTAGAAAAGAAAGTGCTCATGAATTCTAAGTCTTCTTCGAGTTTAGATCATCTCTCCTTGCTTGTTGGTTCAGCTTTGTTGCACGTGGCTGCCAATGTTGAGAGTGATGAGTTTCAAGTAGTCAATGACCCGATTTACATTGACTCAAGTCAGACATCTGCGCTTATTTTCCTCTCACAATTAGCTGGGATACCATTGAACATCCGGTTAAGCAATTTTCGTCCAAGCGGTATGAGTCTTCATAGCAACATCGTGCAGTCTCTAGATGATTTAGTTCGTTTAGAGTTACTAGAAAAGAAAATTCTTCCACATCCGCAATATCCGGAACATTTCCCTAGAATAGCACGGACGTACTATCAAGCAACAGAAATGCTAAAAGAGGTCTATCCTCATCTTGTCAAGGAGCTATCACCAGCGCAGCAAGTTTTGGCCGTTGTTCCGCCCTTGTTCATTCACGTCGGAGAGTATCTTGGAACATTGGCACTTGCAGTTTACCTTACTCACTTGCGTGAACTGATGATGCCGATACAAGATGAGAATGGTATTTGGCAAGTAAAATTTAAAAAAGAACTAGATGTTGATTTACTCAAGCAACATGGCCTAGAGATAGCCATTCCACGGCTCATTCAATATTATGAATTGTATCTCGAGCTGGTGAAACGGTTGAAACATTGAGGAGAAGACCTTTGTCAACATCGTCTGAACGACGTTTTTTTGTCCGAGATCCAATACATAATTACATCCCTTTCAATCAGTTAGAAAGGGAAATCATTAATACACATGCGGTACAGCGACTCAGGAGAATTTCTCAGGCACTTTCAGCTTCTTTTGTTTATCCAGGCGCCGTGCACGTACGCTTTTCACACTGCCTAGGAGCCATGCATCTAGCTGGAATTGCGGCCCAATCACTCTTTCATGTCAATGATCAAGTACGGGTACGGTTAGAAAGATTGAGAGAAAGATTAGAGACGATGGTTGTCAACCCTCTTCCGTCGCAGTTGATAGTTGAACAATTAGGTAGCATCACTACGGAAATACAGGAAATTCAAAAACGTGAAACTGATGCCGAGATGGACACGCAAATTCTGCGTCTAGCTGCACTTCTTCATGATGTAGGGCATGCTTGCTTTTCTCACACTCTTGAAGAAGTGATGTTCAATCTAGGTATTGACTGGTCTCATGAGAACATGACAAGAGCAATCATCTTGAAAGACCCTCAAATTAATGATATTCTTGATGAACATGGTTTTAGCAAAAGGGATAAGGAGAGACTTCTCTTCACTGCTGTTCGCCCACGATTAGATGAGGAACGCAAGGCGCCCTTTTATAGCCAAGTAGTCTCTGGAGATTTAGACGTGGATAGAATGGATTATCTCGTGCGCGATGCACACTATTGCGGTACCATTGAACATGGTGCCATTGATGCCTTCCGTTTACTACTTGGTCTCACGGTGGCTGTTACACCGGAAGGAAGAAAAGTCGTCGCTTATCAAGAAAAAAGTCGCTTTGCTATATCTCGATTGCTAAAAGCAAGGCAGACAATGTTTGAGGTTGTCTATTATCATAAGACAGCACGTGCGGTCAACTTGATGTTGCGGGATATGATGTCACTTGCCTATGAAGATCTTTTTGCTTCTAAATTTGATTTTACGAGAGACTGGGATCACTTGACAGAAGAGGATCTAGAGGATTATTACGATTTGACAGATGATTACGTGTTTGCGAGGATTAAAGGTTACCGTCGCGTACATCCTTCTATACAACTGAAAAAAAGTTATGAATTGCTGAAACGGCTGTTCACGAGAAAACTGTATAAGCCAGTGAGCAATGAAATCCGCTTCAAGCTCCATGAGACCTTCTTACAAGTACGAAATAATCCAGAGATCGTGTTGGAAATATTACTGGAGAAAGTTCCAGCTGATCTCAAGGAGTCACTTCGACGTGAGGTTGTCATCGATTTATCTAGCATCAAGGGTCTTGATTTCTTGGATTCTCATGCTCTAGAGCGGAATATTTGGTTGGCAATTGATAATTCCCGTGATGCAGTTCCCCTTCGGGATACTGAAGTAGCTGAAACCATTAGAGAACTACAAAAGCCCTTGGAATTCTTGAGAGTGTATTATACTGGTGTAAATGACAATAAAAGATATTCTTTGCGAGTACATGTTACCAAGATAGAAGAAAATCTTGAGGAAATCGAGTAAGTTTCGTGCATTTTTTAAGGAGCGAAGTGATGGGCTGTTTTAGAGAGCACCGAGGGGGCTATCGGTGATGGAAATTGAAGATCGGTTAAAACTCATCCAAAATGTTGGAGAAGAAATCGTTACGATGGAAGAACTACGAAGTTTGCTGCAAGAGAAGAAAGAACCCATTGCCTATGATGGATTTGAACCTAGTGGTCTTGCGCACATTGTTTTTGGCATATATCGTCCATTGTTGCTGCGTGATATGATTAAGGCTGGCGTGAAATTCCGCTTGTTTTTGGCAGATTGGCACGCTTGGATCAATAGGAAAATGGGAGGAGATCTTGAGCTCATCCGCACTGTTGGGAAGTATTTCATTGAAGTCTGGAAGGCAGCGGGAGTTCCCATGGATAAAGTTGAATTTTTCTGGGCTTCTGATCTGGTGGATAATAGTGATTATTGGAAGACTGTCATTGAAATTTCTATGAAAACCACGGTCGAACGGACCAAGCGATGCTTGACAATAATGGGACGGAAAGAGGCAGAACTACGTGAGACTGCTCAACTGTTATATCCTTTAATGCAATGTGCAGACATCTTCCATCTGGAATGTGACATCACGCAGCTGGGAATGGATCAACGTAGAGTTAATATGCTTGCACGTGAGGTCGGCCCAAAAATAGGATTTTGGAAGCCAGTCGTGGTCTCGCATCACATGCTATTAGGACTGGAAGGACCTAAAGAGACATCTGGTTTTGATGATGATAGTAACTTGGATCTTATCATTTCATCAAAAATGAGTAAAAGTAAACCAGAATCAGCAATATACGTACATGATTCACCGGAGGACATCAATAGAAAAATTAGAAAGGCCTATTGTCCAAATAAACAAGTTGAATTAAATCCCATACTTGATTATGCTAAGCACATTGTTTTTCGCGCTTTTCCGAAAATGTTGGTCGAAAGACCAGCGAAGTTTGGTGGTGATGTGGAGTTTGCTTCCTACAACGAGTTGGAAGAGGCTTATCTCCAAGGTAAGCTGCATCCCTTAGATCTGAAAAAAACAGTGGCCAAGTATATTGACAAGCTAGTTGCTCCCATTCGCAAGCACTTTGAGGAAAATGCTACGGCACGTTCCTTGTATGAAACGATAAAAAATGCTGAAATCACACGTTGATCTCGTTACTTTACTATTCTTTCACTTGATTTTCTTTTTCTTGGTTATTCTACAGTCCCTTCCGCTACATTCATGGTAAAATTGAATTTTCTCTCTTTTTTCTCTTCTGTGTTGTCGATCACGTCATCACGTCGGTGATGCGTGGCTTTCAAGCATCAACATTGCGTCATCCGTGAGGCCATGATTTCTCCACGAAAGTCAAGGATAAAACACGAGTCCTCGTGGGATTA
Source organism: archaeon (assembly GCA_024276395.1). GTDB lineage: Archaea > Asgardarchaeota > Heimdallarchaeia > Hodarchaeales > S146-22 > JAJRXH01. Next base: position 3,132 of record JAJRXH010000366.1, on the reverse strand, counting down.
CCCTGGTCACGGGTGGTTTTCCTTTTATTGGAGGTAAGAATCAGAAAAGAGGAAATTCGTTAATTATCTCTTGAAGGTATGACTGGACGATGCCTAATTGTTCATCAGTACTCAGCGTATTGGGGGTTTGCTCTTGAATTTTTCGTGCATTCTTTAGTATTTTAGCGTGTTGGAGGGTCTCTTTTATTTTTTCTTCTAGATATTCTTGATGATAATGTTTCATAAGTTCATTGACTCGATGTTTCAGGTAATTAGCTTCATCTTTTTCTCCTTGAAGAGTACACACTAAATATTGTAACATGATAGATTGAATGAAAAGTCGTGGTTGTTTTCTGCTGGCAACGATGATCTCTAGTTCTTGAAGGTATTTTTTACATTCGTCAATTTTATCCATTTCTAACAACAATTCGGCAATTTCAAGGTAAAATAGTGGTACATCTTCATCGTTAATTCGTTCTTTCTTGCATTTATCGATGATTCCTTCATAAATCATTAGTGCTTGCTTTTTTCTTTCTTCTAAAGAAGGGATCTCTTGATGGTTAAGTAATGTCATCTTTGCTCTTAATCGTTCTAATTTTAGAAGAAATGGGCCACCGATCTCATGTGACATGGTAGTGATGAGCTCTTCGAGATGTTGAAAGTGATGAAGTGCTTTTTGCAAATCTCCAGTATGGGCATAAACCAGACTGAGCATCAAAAGTGCATTGAGATGTGGCCGTTCTTGTTCTTCAAGCAATTGTTCAATTTCTCGTGTTATCTTCATTACCAAGGATGAGTTGAGATTCATTCTCATGCCAAGATCGATGAACTGCAAACGCAAATCGATTCGTTCTGCTTCCATCTTATATGAGTCTGCAAAATAAATGGCTTGTGAGAGATCTTCGAGTGCTAACTTGTATTCTCCCATTAAGAAACGAGACTTGCTGATGAGGTTCATTGATTTGAGGACAAGATCAGTCCTCTTAACCATTTGAGCACTTTGGATGGCTTGTTCAAGGGAATTGATTGCCTCATTGATTTTTCCAAGTTTTAGGTAAGATTCGCCGATATTAAAATAGGTGGCAGGTATTAACTTCCATTGTTCGCTTTTTTGCAAGTAAAATCGAGAATTCTCAGATAGTTGGATTGCCTCTTCAATGAGACCTTTTTCTCCTCGTGCTGCAGCTAGTCCTAGCAACGCCCTGCCAAGCAAATATTCATCCATGATAGTTTCTGCATGTTGTTTTGCTAGAGTAAATTCACGTTCAGCGGAATTTAAGAGATTTTGATTAAAATAATGGTATCCAAGAGCGAGGTGGATCTGAGAGAGTTTCTGTTCATCTTTTTTTCTTGCTGCATTGTTCAAGAGACTTGTTGCCAACAGATCTACTTGTTCAGGATTTACTTGTTGAAGTTGTTTTTGCAGGCGTTCTAGAAGCTTGTAAGGGCTTGTCATTTAGGGGGCCATCCTTTCACTTTCAAGTGATTAGAAGGATTCGATTTTTTTAAGGTTTATCTTTTCTAGGCGAAGTTGGTTGGAAACTTTTTGTCTAAGATGCTACAAGAGCGGGTTCCCATTCGATTGCGCCCTTGTGGAATAAGAATGCCCAGGCAAAACATGATATTCCTATGAATAATGCCATCAAGGGGATTGAGAGGAAAGTTATGAGAAGACCAGTAATGAGTGGTCCAATGATGAAGCCAAGACCCCAAGCGAAGCTTCTTAACGTGCCAGCAATTCCAAACAGATCAACATCTTCTTTTCCCAATTTTAGTAGTTCATTTTCCACTGTATCCATTAGTAGCGGGTCAGCGGCTGCCATCAACCCAGATTGAATGGATCCCACGACAACTAATCCAGTTATGAAGATCATCGTGTCTTGTGGTCCAACCACCAGGGGGAGCAAGATTCCAGTGCCGATCATGCTTGCTAAAATGAATGGTTTTCTTCCATGACGATCAGAAAGATAGCCAATGACGGGTAACATCATAGAGAACAGTATCAGAGCTACACCAATGGCAATGTTGGTCATTTGAGGGTCAATTTTTAATATCTCACGCGTGAAACGTGGGTAGATGGTAATTCCAATTCCGAGAATGAAGGTTAGGAAAGAGAGAGGACCAATTGATGCCAAGACATTCCATCGTGGGAGAATTTTTGAGACTAAGGAAAAAGAAACTTTGGGTGTCGTGATACCTTTTTTGACTGGACTCATCACGATGAGGAAAATGAACACGAAAATGAAAGGCAAGCTAGTTAAAGCAATCCAAAAGAAGAAGGTTATCCATGCAGGACCACCAAAGAAAAATCCAATGACGGCTCCCAATCCCATGAAAGTCATTACCAATGCATTGGCGAATCCCCGATGGCTAGGAAATTCTTCAGCAATGATTGCGAAAGTACTTACTCGCATCGCTGAATTGGCAATACCCATGATGATTCGTGCCAAAATCATTCCTAAAAGGAAGTTCATGCTCACGTGAAATAAAAATGCGCTAGTACTTAGCGTGATGAACCCTAATAATAAGATATGTTCCCTTATCTGGTATTTTCGATCTAGAATTAAACCAATGGGGAGTAGGGTGATGAGAGCTCCCATGAAATACGCACTAAGGATTGCAGCTATTTCAATTTCGTGCCAATTATAAATAATTGTCATTTCCGTGATGGCGGGAATGATAGCCACGCTATTTGCTGTATCTAGCAGAGCGATGATGCTCGTTAGACTTAATAGCGTGAGCTTCCTAGCCGTGAAAGATGATGCTCTTTTTATGGCGACATTAAACCGTGTTTTCACTATCGTCACCGTCAAGTGCTTGATGTTGGTGGAGGTTGTTGATGGGTATTTTTATCTTTAGTTCGGTCTTTCCAAGACGATAAAATGAATGATTTTCGTTCAGAAAAGAGAGCAGGATTTAGAAAATAATTTTACTTGAGGAGACAAAAGGCTGAAATTAAATCGTGCTACTTCCATTCTTCTTATCCCTTAACAGGGAATCTAACCAATCGTTAATTAGCTTGCACGTGACTGGGTTGATTTCATTACCGATGCCGCACCGTTCTAACATTGGACATGGTTGACACGGAAGTTTTGTCCAATTTGGATCTAGTTGGATGTTATGACCTAGCATGGGTAACTTGTAAGCCTTTTG